>DBTL01000105.1:0-8238 GCA_002307035.1 Bacteroides sp. UBA1317 | reverse complement strand
TCAGGCGTGACTCCTTTTTTTTGCCTATCTTTTTGAGGAAAATGAATAAGGATAATCTATTTTTTGAGTGCCTCTATCCATATTTGGTTGATTTGTCATTTTACAACATATCACGCCACCTTTGATTACATCTTTGTGCAACAAATAATTCTTAGTATAGTCTGCGCCATTAAAATTTAAAGATTTAATATACACATTCTCTCTGTTATTATCAGGTGCCTCAATAATCAAGTCATTACCGTTCTCAAAATGCAATGTTGCCTTCTTAAATAAAGGGCCCCCTAAAACATACTCATCAGTACCTGGGCATACAGGATAAAAGCCTAAAGCAGAAAAGACATACCATGAAGAAGTCTGCCCATTATCTTCATCACCACAATAACCATCTGGCCCTGGAGTATACATCCGGTCCATTACTTGCCGCAACCAATACTGAGCTTTCCATGGTTGCCCGGCATAGTTATATAAATAAATCATATGCTGAATGGGTTGATTGCCGTGTGCATAGTTACCCATATTCATAACTGTCATTTCACGGATTTCATGAATCACTTGCCCATAATAACTTTCATCATAAAGAGGAGGAACTGCAAAAACCGAATCTAACATATTGATAAACACGTCTTTGCCACCCATAAGATCTATTAACCCTTGTGGATCATGAAATACAGACCAAGTATAATGCCAGCTGTTGCCTTCCGTAAAAGCGTCACCCCATTTTAAAGGAGAGAACGGAGACATAAAATGGCCATCTTTATTGCGTCCGCGCATTAATTTTGTTTCCTTATCAAATACATTTCTGTAGTTTAAGGAACGCTTGGCAAACATTCTTATTTCCTTTTCCGGTCGTTGAAGTTCCTTAGCTAGGCGGTAAATGCACCAATCATCATAAGCATATTCTAGCGTACGAGCTACGTTTTCATTGATATTAACATCATAAGGGACATATCCTAATTTGTCATAATAATCGTATCCTCGTCGTCCCGTAGAGGATATTTGGGGATGTTCACTTTGCGTTCCATGTAGCAAACCTTCATACATTTTATTGATATCTGTTACTCTGACCCCTTTCATATATGCATCTGTGATAATAGCAGCCGAATTATTACCAATCATGCAATCTCTATGCCCCGGACTAGCCCATTCAGGGAAAAAACCACTTTCTTTATAAGCATTGAGCAAACCTTCTTGAATTTCTTTATTCACAGAAGGATAGAGTAAATTGAGTAGGGGAAAAAGGCTACGGAAGGTATCCCAGAATCCTGTATCAGTATATAAATATCCCGGCAAAACCTGCCCATTGTAAGGGCTAAAATGCACAACTTCACCCTTTTGGTTAAGTTCGTAAAATTTACGAGGAAAAAGGAGCGAACGATACAGACAGGAATAAAAAGTTCGGTATTGATCTACGGTTCCACCCTCTAATTCAACTTTGCTCAATTCCTGATTCCAGATTTCTTTACCTTTAGAGGCCACTTGTTCTAAGGCATCGTTGCCCAATTCCTTCATATTTAGATCAGCCTGCTCGAAGCTAATAAAAGAAGACGCTACGCGTACATGTACTTTTTCTCCTTTGCTTGTTTTAAACCCTATTATTGCTCCCGCATGATCCGTACTCTGTTCAATGACGCTATCACATATATTGCCATTAGCAACTGTAGATTTGTAAGTAAAAGGCTTATCAAATTTGATAATAAAATAGTTTTTAAAATTTTTCGGCACTCCCCCACTATTTCGGGTTGTATAACCGATAATTTTGTTTTCTTTCGGAATTATCTTAATGTATGACCCTTTGTCAAAAGCATCTATCACAATGTATGAATGCTCATTTTCAGGAAACGTAAATCGGAATAAAACGGCACGGTCAGTCGGTGCCATCTCCGTCACAACGTCATAATCTGCCAAATAAACCTTATAGTAATACGGAGTTACTATTTCGCTTTTATGAGCAAACCAACTAGCACGTTTATCTTCATCAAACTCAGGCTTACCTACGATTGGCATAAGAGAAAATTGCCCATAATCATTAATCCATGGACTCGGTTGATGGGTTTGCTTAAATCCCCGGATTTTATTTGCAGTATAAACATATTGCCATCCATCTCCCATCTTTCCTGTTTGAGGCGTCCAGAAGTTCATTCCCCATGGACGAGCGATAGCTGGATATGTATTACCCGTTGATAAATCAAAGGTAGATTGTGTCCCCATTAAGGGGTTAATATACTGTGTCCAATCTTGTGATTTAGCAAAACTTGTGCAACCTATCAAACAAGCAGCTAGCAAAAACTTTTTCATATTTATTATAATTTAATCTAAGTTCGTATCCATATTATCGCATTAATTTAGGGATACCAAGCCTGAGCAGGTTTATTACCCATTTCAAATTCCACAGTTGATCCACTCATTATTTGTTGGTGAGTAATATAACTCCTATTATAGCTTTTTTTGTCTATTTTCACGGATTGAATATAGATATTCTCTTTACTGACAGCTGGCGCTAGTACAGTAAATGTTTTCCCATTTTCCAGATGTAATTTTACTTCGGAAAAAAGAGGAGTACCAATTTCATATTGCCCGCTAACCGGATTTACTGGGTAGAATCCTATCGCACTAAACACGTACCAAGCAGACATTTGTCCGCAATCCTCATTACCACAAATCCCCCCTGGTGTGTCATCATAAAGTTTATTCATTACTTCTGCTATATATTTCTGGGTTTTATATGGTTGGTCTACTGAATTGAAAAGGTAGATCACATGATGGCTCGGTTCATTCCCGTGAACATATTGACCGATCATGCCGGTACTGAAAATAGGAAGCTCATCTTTATTGTTCGGATGATAAGTAAACATGCTATCCAACTTTTGAGCAAAACGTATTTTCCCTCCCACTAAATTGATTAATCCCTTAATATCATGTTGTACGGACCAGAAATATTGCCAGCCATTGCTTTCTGTAATATGTGGAGTGTATTTATCAGGATTAAAATCTTTAATAAATATTCCTTTACTATCACGTGGTTGCATAAAAGAAGTCATTGGATTATACAGGTTTTTATAATTTTCTGAACGCTTATAATATTCATCTGCAATCCTTCTTTTTCCCATTTTATCAGCCATCTTTGCAATGCAGTAATCGTCAAAAGCATATTCTAATGTTTTCGATAAAGACCAATTGTCTGCATTATACTCATCTTTTATGTCATAAGGGACATATCCTGTTTTTTTATAAGCCCCAATTCCTCTATATTCGTCATAATTAGATGTTACCATACAAGCTTTCAATGCTTCTTCCTTATCAAAATCCCCGATATCTTTTAGGTATGCATCCACAATGACAGGAACAGCGTGATAACCAATCATCATATCCGTCTCACTACCATAGAGATTCCATACTGGTAAGCGACCGTTTTGTTGGTAGAAAGCAATAAAGGATTTAATCATATCATTTACCCTTTCCGGCGCAGTATAGGTAAATAGTGGATGAGCAGCACGATAAGTATCCCACAAAGAGAAGGTCGTATAATTTGTCCACCCTCCTGAGTGATGCATTTTCTTATCCGGACCGTAATAGCCACCATCAACATCACTATAGATTGTCGGAGCTAGCATAGAATGATATAAAGCTGTGTAGAAAATGGTTCTATCTTTAGGATAATTGGTTTTAATCTCAACCTTACTCAGTTGCTTGTTCCATTTGCTTCGGGTTATATTCAAATACTTATCGAAATCATTCTCGGGAACTTCAATCTGCAGGTTTTTTGCAGCTCCTTTCATGCTAACACTTGAAATAGCTGTACTCAACAAGATCTGTTCCTTTTTTTTTGTCTTGAAATCAAAGCGAGCAATATACGCAGTACCTATACGCTTATTATCTTTAACAATGGTTGTAGTATCTATTTTTATTTGATTAAAAGCTTTGGAAAAACGAGTTCTAAAATAGACACGTTGGTTGCGAGCCCATCCTTCTGAAAAACGGTACCCCTGTATTGTTACAGAATCCACTATCTCAATATAAGAATCACTAGTAGCGTCCCAATTCATTGCTTTTTTGAGATTCAGGAATATAGCCGCATCCGCTTCCGGAAATGTGTATCGTTGAATGCCGCATCGTTCAGTAGCAGTTAATTCTACTTTAATATTATAATCTCTAAGCAGTACTTTATAATATCCTGCAGAAGCAGTTTCATCTTTATGAGAAAATTTAGAATAAATACCTAATGGAGGTTCTGCTTCTTTGTAGGGTAAGGTAACAGGCATAAATGAAATATCATATAAGTCACCCGCACCTGTACCGGAAAGATGAGTATGGCTGAATCCGGCAATAGTACTGTCGGGATAAAAGTAACCGGAAATACGATTCCATCCCGGTAATCCATTATCCGGGCTAAGCTGTACCATTCCGAAAGGAGCTTGTGCACCGGGATATGTGTTCCCTGTGAAATCAGTTCCGATAAAAGGATTCACATATGCACTATAATCTTCCTCTAATGATTCTTGTTGTGAAATGCAAGCTCCCAAAAGACATAATAATGTTATATAAGTGAATATTTTCATTTGATTTTAATTCTATTTGATACTTATGGCAACGCCTCCGCTTGTAGCTAACTTTTGTTTCAATTTTGTCCGACTAGTTACCACCATTGTTCTTATTGTATAGCTCTGAGGATTATTTTTCCAATCGGCATCCTTTCCATCGGCATAAATTGTTGCTGTATATTTCTTATCTTTTGGAAGAAAGCTTAAATCTATTAAAGCTTCGCGAGCATTTTCATCAGTTATCCCACCTATATACCACTCATTCTTTCCTTTTGCCTTTCGAGCTATAGTTATATAATCTCCCGGCTCAGCCTCAAGCACATAAGTATTGTCCCAATCTACAGCAACATCTTTTATGAACTGAAAAGCATCCGAAAAACGTTTATAATTCTCAGGTAAATCTGCGGCCATTTGCAATGGACTATACATTGTTACATATAAAGCTAACTGCTTAACCAATGTTGTACTTAACTTTGCTTTATTAGAACCATATACAGATAAATCCCCTTGAAAGATTCCCGGAGTATAATCCATCGGGCCACCCATGAGGCGGGTAAAAGGCAATATAGTAGTATGATCGGGTGCATTACCATTGAATGATTCAAATTCTGTTCCACGTGCCGACTCCTGCGCAATCCAGTTAGGATAAGTACGACAAAGTCCGGTTGGTCGGACAGCTTCATGCGAGTCAACCATTATTTTGTGTTTTGCAGCGACTCTGGCTACATACAGATAATGATTTACCATCCATTGTCCATCGTGATATTCACTGCGTGGAATAATAGGTCCCACATAACCAGTCTTTACTGCGCTGTATCCATTATCAGCCATAAAACGAAAAGCATCTTCCAATTGACGTTCATAACTTATCACTGAAGAAGTTGTCTCATGATGCATGATAATTTTAATCCCTTTAGCAGCTGCATATTGCTGCAATTGTTTCACATCAAAATCAGGATATGCCTTTGTAAAGCTATAAACATTCTCTTTCACATAAGCAGAATTATCTTCCCAGCCCTCATTCCATCCTTCAACAAGAACAGCATCAAAGCCATTTTGGGCAGCAAAATCAATGTATTCTTTTACATGTGCCGTATTGGCTCCATGATGTCCGTTTGGTTCTATTTTTGAATAATCCGTTTTTCCTATAATTATATCTTGATTATTTGAATAAGCCCATGTGGACCCCCCTCCCGTAAAATACTCCCACCAAACACCAATATATTTAGTCGGTTTAATCCAAGAAGTATCATCAAAAGAACAAGGGGCATTCAAATTAAGAATTAAATTAGATGCCAGAATATCACGTGCATCATCACTAACAATGATTGTTCTCCAGGGACTTACACTTCCTGTCTGAATATAACCCTTGTTCCCATTTTTATCAGGAGTAAGATGTGCACTTAAGCAAAAGTTTTTATCGTCAACATTAAGGGACATAGCAGGAAAATCGATTAGAGCAGCTTCGTGAATATTAATATATAATCCATCTTTCGATTTTAACATCAAAGGTGTCTGTATCGCAAGATTAGATGATGGAGATGTTGCCGCAAGAGGTTCTCTACGAACGTTGTCTATCAGTCCAGCAATATCAGATATTTTCGAAGTCGTAATTGGAAACTCGTTAGTATCATAGTCAGCTGGTATCCAGAAAGCTTTATGATCTCCTGTAAGTTTAAATTCTGTTGTTTCTTCTTTTATAGTAAAATGTCGTAGATCTTTCTGAATTGGAAATTCATATCTGAAGCCCAATCCGTCGTTAAACAAGCGAAAACGGATATTCAGTTGTCTATTAGCCGAAGTTTGATTCAATGTAACAATCATCTCGTTGTGCTTATCTCTTATCTCCTTTTGTTGTCCCCATACAGGTTGCCAAATTTCATTTGAGTGATCAAACTTTATACTTGTAATTACAAAATGTTCATTAAACGAAATAGAAGAATTAATCATAAACCCCATTGTACTTGTTTCTATTACAGTCTTACCTTTATATTGAAGGCTATATGCAGGAACACCGTTATTGTTTAATTGAAACGTAAGAATTAAATCACCATTAGGCGATTTTAATTCTTCAGCTGATAGCACATGGCTAATCAGCAAACAAAAGATCGTAAAAAGAAATTTTCTCATATTATTTTTCTATATCAAACAATTACACAACTAATAAACAACTACCTCATCAAGAAAGAACCATGCAGGATTGCCTACTCCAAACCTCTGTAATTTACTCATAAACATTAAATATTCCTTTTAATCTTATATCTTTAGAAGAACTTCCAATCATCACTCTAAAATCACCAGGTTCTATTATTCGCTTCATATTAACACCTAAATGTGACAAACTCTCTGGATCAAGAGTAAATTGAAGGACTTTTCTCTCCCCAGATTCAAGCGATACGCGTTTAAAACCTTTTAGTTCATTTATAGGCCGAGCAACATCAGATATCATGTCGTGTAGATAGAGTTGTACAACTTCTTCTCCTTTTAGACCTCCTGAATTTCGGACTGTACAAGAAACTGTTATGCTTTCTCTTGAGCTAATCCTTTGTGATGAAAGTTGAAGGTCTGAATATTCAAAAGTGGTATAACTCAAACCATGTCCAAAAGGAAATAAAGGCTCTCCACTCATATCAAGATAATCATCGCCTCTCCCTGTAGGCTTATGATTATAAGTGAGTGTAAGTTGTCCTTCCCATTGAGGAAATGTTATCGGTAATTTTCCTCCTGGATTATAATCGCCAAACAACACATCTGCTACAGCTAATCCACCAATATCCCCAGGATACCATACATCAATAATTGATGGTGCATTTTTTATCCAGGAATCCATTGTAACAGCACTTCCCCCCACTATTACAACCACCATTGGTTTACCTGTTGAAGCAACCTTATTTATTAATTCTTCTTGCCTACCAGGTAGCTTAAGCATAGCGCGATCTCTAAATTCGGCTTCCTCAATGCCAACAACTACAATTGTAGCATCGCTATTCTTTGCATTGTTTACAGCTTCTTCCATTTTAGAGTCTTCATTTTCAACTCCAATATTCCACAACAGTTGTAGACGTCCATTACGAGTATTTTCGTAAAAATCAAGCCTTATATCATAACTTCTTCCTTTTTCAAATTTAAAAGGAACAGTATTTCTAGTATATGACATCTTCAAAGGACGATCTATTACTTTCTGATTATCAATATACAGTGCATAGCCATCGTTCCCTTCAACACCTATTTCATAAGAACCCGATATAGGTGCAACCAACTTTCCTGTCCATCTTACAGAATACCAATCATAAGCTAACGAATCAGGATTGGGAGAAAGTAACGTCCACCCAAATTTCATATTCTTATCATATCTCACCATTTTGGGTCGACCTTCCCAATTTATATTATCAAAATATTCCCCCTTTAAACCTTTATTTCCTTCAGAAGATAAACAATCTTCAGTAATTGTAATATAAGAAGGATTCGTTCTCTTACATCCTTCAGAATATATAATTTCAGAATGATCTCCCAACTTTTTTTTTATACCCTCCAATATACTAATTTTCTCAATTCCAGGTCCACTATATCCACCTAGACGAGACTCTATTGCATCCTCCCCTAGAATTGCCACTCTTTTATATTTTTTAGATAAAGGCAACACCTCTCTCTCATTTTTAAGCAATACAATAGACTCCTTCGCTGCTTTTAAGTTTATCTC
>DBTL01000157.1 GCA_002307035.1 Bacteroides sp. UBA1317 | reverse complement strand
CATTCAACACACTGAAGTTACATCTTCTCTTTTCATACACTCACTTGTAAATAATAAGAAACAATCAATACCCAATAGGCGCTTCCTCCCACTGTCCGCCATGCAGCTCCATCACAGTTGTATATCCGACAGCACGTAGTGCTTGGAGTGCTTCCAATCGTCCATTACTAATTCGATCGGGATAGTGCGCATCGCTATTTACAAGTACCCGAATGCCCAGCTCTTTTAGCAACATCCAATACCTTTCATTGGGATAGAAAGTACCCAATTGATGATAAGCCTTCGTATTTATCTCTACCATATAACCTCTTCGCGCTATCTCGGAAAAGTAAGTGTGCATCAATGAATCATACCACGCTTCATCCAACATACCCGGACGATAACAGTCGGCATTGTAGTGTATCTTATCGGCGTGCCCTAGAATATCAAATCCTCCCAGTTCAATCATACGGAGGAGTTTGTCGTAGTACAAATGAACAACGCGCACCAAATCACCCCCAAAGTGTTCATCCACCAACTTTCGGAATACATCCGAAGGGCAGTCAATATCGACCACATCACCGTTGTCATCATAAAGCATGTGCACAGAACCAATACGATAATCAAGGGGTAGCTCTCGAAAGCGAGCAATAGAAGGATTGCTCTCCTCATTCAGGTAATCAATCTCTAAACCTACGTATAACTCTATCTGTCCGGCATATTTCTTTTTCAGTCGATTGCATTCGCTCAAATAATCATCCATCTGCTCCCACTCCATCGACCAATGAGTAGCAAATGGCAACGGAGCATGCGAAGATACGCCATAAGCTGTAAAGCCCTCTGCAATGGCAACCTTCACAAAATCTTCCAATGGGGCACGACCATCACAGAAAGAGCAATGACTATGATAATTCGTTTTATTCATGGTTCAATTTCGCTTAATTCGAGCCAGCGCATAGTTTTTTCGTCAATCAAATCATTTACCTCCGGCAGTCTTTTCGACTTATCAGTAAGTTCCTCTACCGACAAAACGCCGCTACAGAAATCGTCTTCTATCTTTTTCTTTTCCTCTTCGAGTGCGGCAATCTCCTGTTCCAGTTGCTCAAATTCCCGCTTCTCTTTGAAGCTCATCTTTCTTTTATCATTCAAGCGAACCCGAGTTGTCTTCTCCTCCTGAGGTTTCTCAGCCTCTTTCTCTTTCTGCGCACGCGCTTCCTTCCAATCACGATAATCACTATAATTACCCGGGAAATCACGGATATCTCCTTGTCCGTTGAATACCATCAGATGATCTACCACCTTATCCATAAAATAACGGTCATGTGATACAACAATGACACACCCTCTGAAACTCTGCAAGTACTCTTCGAGCACATTCAGCGTGATAATATCCAAATCATTCGTAGGTTCATCCAACACCAGGAAGTTAGGATTGCGCATCAGCACCGTACAGAGATACAGTCGACGACGCTCTCCCCCACTCAACTTATACACATAGCTATGCTGCGTTTCGGGTGTAAACAAGAAATGTTGAAGGAACTGAGAAGCAGTTAATTGCTTTCCATTGCCCAGTTCTATGACTTCGGCAACATCCTGAATCACATCAATCACTTTCATGCGATCATCAAACTGCAAACCATCCTGCGAGTAATAACCAAAACGAACCGTTTCACCTACATCCACCGTTCCACTATCAGGTTGCACTTCTCCCATCAGGATTTTGATGAAAGTAGACTTTCCCGTACCATTGTTTCCCACAATTCCCATCTTCTCATAGCGAGCAAAGACGTACGAGAAATCATCCAGGATCTTCAGATCTCCAAAACTCTTCCGCAGATGGTCGGCCTCGAATATCTTAGAGCCAATGTAAGCGGCTTTCACCTCAAGCTTCACATTATCGTTGTTGAATCTTTGCTTAGCCACTTTTTCCAGTTCATAAAAAGCATCTTCACGATACTTCGCCTTATGGCCACGCGCTTGTGGCATCCGGCGCATCCAGTCGAGTTCCGTGCGATAAAGGTTGTTCGCCCGGTCCACTTCAGCATTAGTAGCATCTACCCGTTCTTGACGTTTTTCAAGATAATAGCTGTAGTTTCCTCTGTATTGGTACACCTGCCTATTATCTATCTCAATAATTTCCGAGCAGACGCGATCAAGAAAATATCGATCATGTGTCACCATTAGCAAGCAAAGATTGGTGCGTTGCAGATACTCTTCCAACCATTCGGTCATATCCAAATCAAGGTGATTGGTAGGCTCATCAAGTATCAATAAATCAGGCTCCGTAATGAGCGTATTAGCTAATGCCACACGCTTTAGCTGCCCTCCGGAGAGATGCTTTACTAATTGGTCTAAGTTTTTAATTTTTAGTTGAGACAGAATCTGTTTGGCCTTGCGTTCATAGTCCCATGCCTTTTCGTGTTCCATCTTAATTAGAAGTTCCTCCAATCCGGGATGCCCTTCCGTCTCCATGCAACGCTCATATTCCTTAATAAGCTCTACCGTGCTGTTCCCTTTGTGGAAACAAGCCTCAAGCACCGTCAATTCACCCGGATATTGAGGATCTTGTTCCAAATAAGCCACACGCAAATCTCTACGAAAAACAATATTTCCACTGTCATATCCTTCCTTACCGGAAAGGATATTGAGCAAAGTTGTTTTTCCCGCACCATTCTTGGCAATCAGCCCCATGCGCTGCCCTTCGGCTATGCCAAAAGAGATGTTTTGAAAAAGAACTAAGTCCCCAAACGATTTGGTGAGACCATCTACCTGTAAGTAACTTGCCATAAACTATTATTCAAGATAGATTTATCTACCGATTTCTTCAATTACATTTTTATATTCCTCTACGATATCACAACGCTCGCCAGCCTTCACTTTTTTCCACACCAGTTCCATCGGATCAATCAGCTTCCCCGTCTGCATATATTGCAGCACCGGTACCTCACGGTTGCCATCCATAAGCGTCTTCCATTCAAAGCCATCTATTTCATTGCCCAGAATAGTGCAAAGAGTGATGCCAAAAGCCATCCATACATCCCGTTGCGACTTCTCTATCTTGCCTCCATCCATCACCTGTTGGAGTTTAAACAGATCCTCTTCTACACCTTGGAAGTCTTTTTTCAGTAGCTTCTTCACTGTAGACACCGCCCACTCATAGCCTTCATTGACCTGATAGATTTCCGACAACCGGATAGGAATCGTTTCTGCAGGATATTTCACCCCATTCTGTCTTACTTCGAGTGAAGCAATTACCTCTTCCGCCTCCTTCACTTCACCCCCTTTAAGAACGGTAAAACGACATTCGAAAGCGACATCATTGATGCCTGTAACCCAAAGATGAGTCGTATAATATTCTCCTTCTTCCTGAAACATTTCCTTACTGTAAGCACATTCCAACCCGCCTATTTGAATAGAAGAAGCTGAAGAATTATCTTTCAATTCATCTAATACAGATTGTCGCCCATAAGTCATAGCATCAGCCGATTTAGCTTCCGCTTTGTATGCAGATATACGAAAGTTGCCCGTCCATTTATCGGGATTATAGAAAAGGAAGCTACCCTCACCATCTTCAAATTCATTCCAATTTGAAGGATATATCATTGAAAACCAAGCTCCCGGAGAGATAAATTTATTGCCCTGTTGCGTCATACTGCGTATTATTTATATTCGTAAAAAGCAATAGCCTAACATTTTCTTCGGCACAAAATCCACCGAAAAATGCCACATGCATTTTCATACTACAAAGTACGAGTATTTTCTTTAAATATTAAAATTACAAAGAATAAAAATAAGTACTATCTCATAAATCAGTAATACGAATTTTGGCCAACAGTTCACAAGTAACCTCGTTGAGCACACCCAGCCGAGATGCAGCCATACCATACTGTTCATAGATTGTTTCCTTATTCTCAAAAATAGGACAAAGCCCTTCTCCGATGGCTATTAATAAGTCTTGAAGAGTTATTTCAGGCAAAGGTTTACATAACTCGTACGACGACAAAGCATTGGCCACTCCATCTGTACGCAAACAGATGAGGCCCACCGATTCTAAATGGCTCAACAGCTCTTGAGTAGAAGAATCAGAAAAATCGCATAGATTCTCTTTCACGTATCCATGCCGATAGTACATATCACGAAGCAACGCTATAGCTTTTTTCGTATTCGAAGTTAACATAATGCCTTTGCTATCTTTTGAGTTCTGTTACTTGACAGGTAACGGAATTTGTTTAATTCTTGCAAAGATTCAATTAATTTATAAAAACACCAAATGAAAAATGTTTTATTTTTAGATTTTATTTTTCAAATTAAGTCATATATAAACGATGCGATAGAATATACAACTACTTATAACAAAGGCAATTGTCAATATTGATGGCTATAACTAAAGTGCGTTTATTAATTGACAATCAGTAAAAATAGGATGGACTCATTTTATTTTTTTTAAGTTGTATTATGAGATGCAGTTAAGCATTCAAGGTATAAAAAAGCCAAAAAACAAATATTAGCTTATAAAGTTACATCGATGAAGCTTGCTTATAGTTGTGCTATAAATAGATAAAATTACCCCTTTGGGATATCATTTTGTCTTTTTAAAGAGTTCGAAGCAAGTCAACTTTTTTATTTTAGATATTGCTGCTTCCGTTACCTGTCAAGTAACAGAATGGATAGAATATACAACTAACCCCTTTCTATAAGTTATTTGCTTAATTATTCTCATCTTCATTTTATTCTATAATATTATCCCAGAATAGATTTATTGAAATACATTATTCTTAGACTTAAGAAATAATGGTTTAGAGAATGAAGAATCCTTCTCTTCCTTAAAATCAAGTAATGCAATCACCTTTCTATTTGCATTGCGTAGCGTACGATTCTCAAATGAAGCAAGATAAGTATAAGTGACTTTTTCAGAAGCATGTCCAAGGGATTCACTAATTACAGCTACGGGAATACCCTGACGATAAGCAGCCGTAGCCCATGAGTGGCGTGCCACGTAAGAAGTCAAAGGTGTTTTCAATCTCAATATTTCAGAAAGCCGTGCCAATCTTTTATTATAAAGACGTAACGCACTTTGATACTGCCGATATTCATTAGATCCGGGACGGCTAATGATTGGCAACAAGTAAGGAGAATCTTTAGTCAGAGCCGCATATTTACGAAAGAGTGCTTGAGCACAAGGCTCCAAAGCCACGGTAAGTAGACGATTCGTTTTACTACGTCGATACCTCAATACTCCCATCCGAATATCACTTTTACGTAAATGTGCAAGATCGACAAACGGAATGCCACGCAAGAAAAAAGAAAGTAGGAAAATATCACGAGCAAAAATCAATTCAGAAAATTCTCCCAACTCAACCTCACTCAGCCTCTTGATCACATTAGGTGATGCCGCACGCTTCTCTGATGAGTCAGTGCCTGTGAAAACCTCGTCGAAAAGCCCGATAACAGGCGTTACTATTCCTCGTCGACAAGCCTGATTAAAGATAGAACGCAACATGCGCATATACAACGATACAGAATTTCGCTTGCATCCGTCTGCATAAAGGTGTAATTCATACTGTTTTAGCAACGCAGGCGTCAGTTCATCGAAAGTCAGCGTGTCGCGTTGCATAAAGAGATTCAACCTACGAATAGAGCTAATATACGATCGTGCCGTACCATGGCGTTCAGATTGCACCAACTCTTCAGCTAGTGTAGTTACAAAATCGGTAATACTGTTCATTCTTTATAGTTTTGGTTTGAGAAGACAAAATAAACAGTGTTTTGCGATATATCAGCATAAGATGGCATTTCATTGAAAAAGTCATTAACAAATTATAATTTAAACACAGCTATCCGATTTATCAGTTATATGTCTACTATTTTATTTTTATCATCAGCACAGAGCGTAAGATAAAAAAAATCAATTAAACAAAAATAAAACAGGGATTGAGTCCTCCTATTTTCCTATTGGCTGAATCTTCCTTCGCACTTCTTTCGATATCTCCAAAAACATATAGTTCAACTTGCCGGAATGTATGCCTGCTTTATTTTGCTTGTATTTCTTAGTGGCATACTCTTTGGATTTCTCGAAAGCAATGTACGACATCTGGTTCTGCGACTTTCCTACCATTGTAGAATCGAGTTGTTCGTCAGGGAAGAAATCGTCAAGATCTACATCACCAATCATTGTCGTTTCCAGAAAACTCATTCCTTTATGCTTGCTATCCGTATAATAGCCCACAAACATGTGCCCCGGAGTACGCACCAATATAGGATCGATATTAACGGCACGCAACAATGAGGCGATAAGTACACTGCCATCTACGCAGTTGATCTGCGAAGATGCCAACGCATCATCGAAGGTACGTACTCGTTGCGAATAGACTACATTACTTGATAAGCTGGTGTTAGAAACCGAACTGTAACGAAAGCCACGCTTCTGCAAAACATTCCATAGCGCATATACTTGTTTATCTACCGCACCGGGCTTTGTATTCTGATAACCAAGGAAGCGATTGACAATGCGGGTATTGAGAGCTTCGCGCAACAATTTATCTATCATCGGATTGTCTTCATTCACATAAGCAGCAAAGAAAATTCCTGTGTCGTGAAAGTCGGTTCCATTACTTACATACCCAAGCAAACATTCATTCAGACTACGGACAGAGAAAGTACGTACGCGCTGACCAAGATCTTTCCCGCCAAGCTCTACCGTGATAGCCACACTAATAGGGGTTGCCTGATCATTATTTAATAATGCTCCGTAATTCCATATTATATCCGGATAGATTGTATAATCCGTCCTGGCTTTTTCGAGAACGAACTCGGAGACTGACTGAGAAAAGAAAGGTGTTTCAGCAACATTAATACGAACACGTGTATAAGAAGAACGCGACCTGACACGAATAGAGATGCATGACTTAGGATTCCCAACATAAAACGAGTCGGAAGGTTGAATAACCTGTGCGTCAGTAGTAGCTACCGATAAAATAGCCGAAGGGAATATATTTCCTCCCAATTCATCGGTTATCTCAAAGTCTGAACGGAAAAAAGAAAATTTAAACACATATATCAATCCTATGACTAAAAGAAGAGCGCCGGCAATGCCGAAAATCGTCTTTTTCTGTAAGCTAAAGTTTATCCGCACCATGTTTTGAGGTTTATTTATGCTAACAAAGATACAGCATTATTTTATGAATAGCGGCCATTGTCATAAAAACGTAACAGGTGTTTCATTTTTCTGTAATAAAAGTATCTCACCTTTGTAGCGAATAAAATAAAAGTTTAACTTTGCAAAGAGTGAAAAGTTAATGATCTGCACTGTTTTAACTACAAAAAAACAAAAACCGATGAATGATTACCGTATTTTAGTTGTGGACGATGAAGAAGATCTTTGTGAAATTCTCAAGTTTAATCTCGAAAATGAAGGTTATGAAGTAGATACAGCCAACTCTGCTGAAGAAGCGCTAAAGAAAGATATAAGCAGCTACGATCTGCTACTGCTAGATGTGATGATGGGAGAAATCTCTGGTTTCAAAATGGCTAATGTGCTGAAGAAAGACAAGAAGACAGCAAACGTACCCATCATATTTATCACTGCTAAAGATACAGAGAATGATACTGTAACAGGATTTAACCTCGGAGCAGACGATTATATATCTAAGCCTTTCTCACTGAGAGAGGTTATCGCCCGGGTAAAAGCTGTGCTCAAGCGCACCGCAACAGCAGAAACAGAGAAAGTACCCGAACGCATTGTGTACCAATCACTAGTCATTGATATTACTAAAAAGAAAGTAAGTATTGATGAGAAAGAGATCTCTTTAACCAAAAAAGAATTTGAAATTCTATTTCTTCTTCTTCAAAATAAAGGACGTGTCTTTTCACGCGAAGACATTCTAAGCCGTATATGGAGCGATGAGGTTTATGTACTCGACCGTACTATTGATGTAAACATCACTCGCTTACGCAAAAAGATAGATGTATATGGCAAACGAATTGTCACTCGCTTAGGATATGGCTATTGCTTCGAAACAGAATAGTCGGGAAACTCGTAAATCATGAAAAATAACAAGCATATTTTCTCCTTCAATCGAAAGTTATTTCTTTCGGTCATTTCCTTATTTCTAGTATTTGTAGCCTGTTTTTTGGCCTATCAATATCAACGCGAAAAAGAGTATAAAATAGAGCTACTACATTCTAAACTTCAAGACTACAATGATCGCCTGTATGAAGAATTACGAAATAGCTCAAACTTAGAGGAGGAATTGGATAATTATGTCCATCAGTATATGCTCAAAGATTTACGGGTAACGATTATAAAGCCTGACGGAACCGTAGTGTATGACAGTTATGAAAAAAATAAAAACAGAATTAAAAACCACAGTGGCCGTAAAGAGATACAAGAAGCTCTACAGAACGGTAATGGATATGATGTAAGACGCACTTCGGAAACAACGGGGGTTTCTTATTTCTACTCGGCTACAAGCTATACCAATTATATTGTCCGAACAGCACTCCCCTACAACGTAAGTCTGCTCGAAAGCTTAAAGACCAACCCTAGCTATCTCTGGTTTACAGGCATAGCTACACTATTGCTTATTTTCGTTTTCTACAAACTCACTCATAAGCTGGGAACTTCTATTAACCAACTTAGGGAGTTTGCCATGCGTGCCGACAAGAACGAACCGATAGAAATGGATTTGCAGTCCAATGCATCTCAAAATGAACTAGGCGAGATCTCACAACACATCATTCAGATATACAAACGATTGCATGAAACAAAAGAGGCTCTTTACATCGAACGGGAAAAGCTCATCACTCACCTGCAAATATCACATGAAGGACTTGGTATTTTCACCAGCGATAAAAAAGAGATATTGGTCAACAACTTGTTTACGCAGTATAGCAACTTGATATCAGATTCCAATCTACTCACAGCTGAAGACGTGTTTTCGATCAGTGAATTGCGTACCATTACCGATTTCATAAACAAGGCACAAAACAGACCAATACAAAAAGAAGAAAAAAGGATGTCTATTACTCTCAACAAGAATGGACGTACATTTATTGTGGAATGCATCATCTTTCAGGATATGAGTTTTGAAATATCAATCAACGATGTCACGATGGAAGAAGAGCAGGTAAGGCTAAAGAGGCAACTCACCCAAAATATCGCTCACGAATTAAAAACACCGGTTAGTAGCATTCAAGGATATCTGGAAACGATTGTAAACAACGACAATATCCCAAAAGAGAAAATGGCTGTTTTCTTAGAGCGGTGTTACGCACAGAGCAATCGCCTAAGCAGGCTATTGAGAGATATCTCCGTACTCACCCGTATGGATGAGGTCGCCAATATGATTGATATGGAAAAAGTAGATATTAGTATGCTGGTTACCAACATTGTCAATGAAGTATCATTGGAACTTGAAGAAAGACATATTACAGTGGTCAATTCTCTACGAAAAGAAATACAAATACGTGGAAATTACTCTCTGCTTTACTCCATCTTCCGCAATTTAACAGATAATGCGATTGCATACGCAGGAAGCGATATACAGATCCACATCAATTGTTTCCGCGAAGACGATGTTTTTTACTACTTCAGCTTTGCCGACACAGGCGTAGGAGTGGCTCCCGAACATTTGAACAGACTCTTCGAACGCTTCTATAGAATAGACAAAGGGCGCTCGCGTAAACTGGGAGGCACAGGACTGGGTTTGGCCATTGTAAAAAATGCAGTAATCATTCATGGAGGAAGTATTTCAGCAAAAAACAATCAGGGCGGTGGTTTGGAATTTGTATTTACGCTCGCAAAAGAGAAGTAAAAACTGTTTTTTTTAGCTAAAAATAAAAACAAATTTTTAGTAGAAGTACTTGTCATTGAATCTTTTTTATGTAAATTTGCCGCAAACTATTGCAACATTATGATGACAAGTATGAAATATATGTTTCTATTCGCACTGATCTGTTTATGTTCTTGCAAAAACCAAAAAGTTTCGGAACAAACAGACACCAAAGATAGTATAGAGGTCGAAGATAAATTTATTCTACCAGCCATACCAGCTATGCTTACTACACCTGAGCAACGCTCCAATTACTTGGCAAAACACTATTGGGACAATTTTGATTTTGCCGATACAAGCTATATCCATCGTCGTGAAATAACAGAGCAAGCATGGGTAGACTATATTGATCTACTCAAATATGTAACACTTCCTACAGCGCAAATCTCTCTAAAAGAATTCATGATTAAGGCTGCCTCCAAAGAAAAGAAGGTTTTTATGTACTTTACCGAATTGGCAGATAAGTATTTTTATGACCCTAATTCTCCTATGCGCAATGAAGAGTTCTACATTCCGGTTCTCCAAGCCATGATAGCAACTCCTATACTAAGTAAAACAGAGAAGATACGTCCCCAAGCTCGCTTAGAACTTGCTAATAAGAATCGTGTCGGAACTCCGGCAATCAACTTCACATATACTCTTTTATCAGGTGCCAAAGGAACACTTCATGGTCTTTCGGCAAAATACACATTACTATTCTTCAATAATCCAGGTTGCCATGCTTGCGAAGAGTATATAAGAAAAATAAAAGGTTCTGCCATGATAAACAAGTTGATTACCGATAAAAAAATGAAAGTATTAGCTATATATACGGATGAAGAATTAGACGAATGGAAGAGACACCTAAAGGAATTCCCACAAGAATGGATAAATGGATACGATAAGTCTGCCACCATCAAAACAAAAAACATCTATGACCTGAAAGCTATTCCTACGCTTTACTTACTTGATAAGAGGAAGAGAGTACTACTCAAGGATGCAAATCTACCGGACGTTGAAATTTATTTTCAAGAAGTGAAGGAGTAGATTGTTATTTTTTGAAACTTAGCATACTAAACTTTCACCCTTTATAGGAGGCATGAAGGAGGTATAATAAAATAGCATCAGGTAAAAATAGTTCATTCAAATCCTCATCGATAAAAAATAATACTTCTCTTTTCATAAAGAAAAGATGGTAACAAATTCCAATATTCTTTTTATCTTTGCAACGCATAGGTTCGCTAGCTCTACATGCAGAGCAGCGATTAAAAGGGAATCAGGTGTAAGTCCTGAACAGTCCCGCTGCTGTAAGTTTCACGAAAATGTTTTAAGCAACAACCATTAGCCACTGGGCAAACCCGGGAAGGCGCTTAAAAACAGAAACGAGTCAGAAGACCTGCCGTGCTTGTGTAATCACTGCTTTCGAGGAAAGAGCAAAGAATCTTATGGGCAAATTTAACAAGCTAACAGTCATCAGACATTGGATAATGATGAGCACAATCGCTCTTCAACCATTTTCTCTTTTTGCACAGCAGCAAAAGGCTGATACTGCGCATGTATATAGCATTCCGGAAGTAATCGTATCGGAACGTTTTCATATGAGAGAGATACGATCCGCCATACCAGTACAGATGCTAACTCGTGCGGAGCTCAGAGGGTTGAATGTATTGCAAGTTTCGGATGCAGTAAAACACTTCGCAGGTGTTACGGTAAAAGACTACGGTGGCATTGGGGGACTGAAAACCGTATCACTACGTAGTCTTGGGGCGGAACATACAGCAGTAGGTTATGATGGCATTGCCGTAAGCGATTGTCAAACAGGACAGATTGACATCGGTCGTTTTTCACTTGATAACATAGACCGCCTATCACTTAGCAACGGACAAACCGATAACATCTTTCAACCGGCACGCTTTTTCGCTTCGGCAGGTATATTGAACATACAGACTCTCACTCCCCAATTCAAAAAAGAGAAAAACACAAATGCTTATACCTCGTTCAAAACCGGATCATGGGGTTTGGTGAATCCATCTTTTCGCATCGAGCAGAAGCTGGCAAAGCAATGGGCAGCATCATTCAACAGTGAATGGATGTCAGCTGACGGTCGTTACCCATACACACTCCATTACGGAAATGCAAATGACAGCACATCGCTCGAAAAACGAAAAAACACGGAGGTGAAAACATTTCGTGCTGAAACCGAACTCTTCGGGAACTTTGCTAACTCGGAGCAATGGAGGCTGAAAGCTTACTACTACCAGTCTTCGCGGGGATTGCCCGGGGCTACCACCCTCTATTATGATTATGCTTCGCAACATTTATGGGATAAGAATGCCTTCATACAAAGCCGTTACAAGAAGGAACTAAACGAACAATGGGCTTTTCAGACTTCGGCTAAATGGAATTGGAGTTACCAAAGGTACTTAGATCCTGACTATAAAGGTTCGACCGGTAAAACCGAAAACAGTTATTACCAACAGGAATATTATTTCTCGGCTTCAGCACTCTACCGAATGCTTCAGAATCTATCTTTTTCTCTCTCCACAGATGGTAGCATAAACACATTGAATGCCAATCTAACTAATTTTGCTCAACCAACCCGCTATTCATGGCTTACAGTTGTAGCCGGCAAATATGTTAATGAATGGCTTACTGCTTCAGCATCATTGCTGACTACGGTGATAAATGAGCAAACCAAAACAGGTATAAGCGGAGATAATCACCGGAAATTGAATCCTGACATGAGCGCTTCCATCAAGCCCTTTGCTAAGGAAGATTTTCACATCCGCATGTTCTATAAAAATATTTTTCGCCTACCTAGTTTCAATGATTTGTATTACGGAGAGACCGGGAATAGAGACCTGCTTCCGGAAAAAACAACTCAATATAATGTTGGAATTACCTATGGCAAAGAGATCAACAAATTCTTTTCATCTGTTTCGGCTACCGTAGATGCTTATTATAATCAGGTGTCGAACAAAATCATAGCAACGCCTACAAAAAACATATTTGTGTGGAGCATGGTCAATTTGGGAGAGGTTGATATTAGAGGATTAGATGCCACACTGCATATTAACTTACAACCATGGGAGAATATAGCCCTCAATCTTTCGGGCAACTACACTTACCAACGAGCGCTGGATATGACAGATCCAAGCGGAAAGACTTATAAAAACCAAATCGCTTATACGCCACGTACATCGGGATCGGGACAGGCAAGTCTTGAAATGCCGTGGATAAACCTCTCTTATTCTTTTCTTTTATCCGGAAAGCGTTATGTATTGGGACAAAACTTGGCTGAAAACAGATTAGAAGGATATAGTGACCATAGCGTATCAGCAAGTCGCGAGTTCAAAATAAAGGGAATCAATACTTTGCTCAGCTTAGAGGTGTTGAACCTGGCAAACAAGAATTATGAGATAGTGAGAAACTTCCCCATGCCGGGTCGTTCGGCGCGTGTAACAATAAAAATGACCTATTAATAATGAAAAAATATGCATATATACTTTGGATGGTACTACTCGCTACATTGCTACATGCCTGTGACGACATGGCGGACAAAGAGAGTTCAAGTGGTAGTGATTCGGCAGTCAGTTCCGAATCGGGCACAGCAGAACTCTATGTGTTAAGTGAAGGATTGTTCAATCTGAATAATAGTACACTTATGCGCTACTCTTTCAATAGCAGCACAATGGTGAAAGACTATTTTCGAGAGATAAACCAACGAGGATTGGGTGATACTGCCAATGACATGGCTATCTACGGTTCCAAACTTTATATCGTTGTTAATGTATCCAGCGAGGTAGAAGTCATCGATTTAAATACAGGAAGTTCACTTAAACAGATACCACTGCTCACAGAGAATGGGAGTTCAAGACAACCTCGCTACATCACCTTCAATGGAAGCAAAGCGTATGTTTGTTCATTTGATGGCACAGTAGCACGTATCGACACCACCTCGTTATCCATAGAAGCTTATGCGCAAGCAGGAAGAAATCCCGATGGTATCTGCGTGCAAAATAATAAATTATACGTCTCCAACTCGGGTGGGCTGGACAGTCCCAATTATGACAATACAGTTTCGGTGATCGACATCAATACTTTCACAGAAACTAAGAAGATAACAGTGGGTAGCAACCCGGGAAAGATTTTACCCGACAAATATGGGGACGTGTATGTAGTAACCCGAGGTAATCTGGAAGAGGGCGACTATCACTTCGTTCAGATAAACAGTCAAACTGATCTGGTAACAGAGACATTCAATTACGCTGTGCTAAACTTTGCCATTAATGATGATTACGCCTATATGTACAACTATGATTATACATCAGGAGAATCATGGATAAAAGTCTTCAATGTAGCAACGGAAACAATGGAGCGTGATAATTTCATTACCGATGGCACTACACTGACCACGCCTTATGGTATTAATATAAACCCATACAATGGAAATGTCTACGTGACCGATGCATACGATTATAAAGTAACAGGCGATGTACTCTGTTTCAGTCCACAAGGAGCACTGCAATTCCGTCTCAGCAATGTGGGACTTAACCCTAACACAGTGGCATTTAGCGACAAAGCATCGCAGAGCGTAATCGATGATACTGACGACGAGACCTCACCGGCTTTCGCCAACAAAGTATGGGAATATATCCCTGCACCCTGCCAATATATGAACACCAGCACTACAGCCTATAAAGAAGGATATACCACAACTGAAGTATTAGCGTATGCTACAGAGCTGATAGAAGCACAATCCCTCCTAAGTCTGGGTGGCTTTGGAGGAAGTATCACCCTTGGGTTTGATCACACAATCCGCAATGTATCCGGAGAATATGATTTTAAAATTTATGGCAATGCCTACTACGATATGTATGGCACTGCTACCGGCAAACCGGGCGGAAGTTCCGAACCGGGTATTGTTCTCGTATCAAAAGACACAAATGGTAATGGCAAGCCGGATGATGAATGGTATGAACTGGCTGGTAGTGAATATCAGTCAGATAAAGTGATTCGAAATTACCAAATCACCTATTATCGTCCCAACCCGCTAAGTGCCGACGTGTAGTGGATAGACAATCAAGGTAAAGAAGGATATGTTCTTCGCAACACTTACCACCAACAAGCATCCTACTATCCGGAATGGATGGACGATGAAATCACTTTCAGTGGTACCCGCCTACCTGACAATGCGGTAAATGAAGGAACAGCCACAAGCCAACATTGGGTCTCCTACTGTTTTGATTGGGGATACGCTGACAATCATCCCAATAACACCGAGTACAGTAAGTTCAAGATAGATTGGGCAGTGGATGCCAACGGCAATCAAGTACAATTAGATGGCATTGATTTCATCAAGATTTATTGTGCCGTAAACCAAGATTGCGGATGGATGGGCGAAGCCTCTACTGAGATATCGACCATAGAAGATTTGCATTACAGCAATTAAAATAAAAACTCAATAAATAATTTAAAAGAAACATCTTATGAAAAAATTATCTTTATCCTTATTCTTAATTTTATATGCATTTGTTTTTTTCGCTTGTAGCGATGATAATGATGATTCGACTATCAAACTAAACTTCGAGAACCGTCTGACGACTTCAAATAGTGAATTCATCTCAGAAAGCACTCTACTTAATGGTTATTATTATAGCGACAGTTTTCAGGATGAAGACAGCCTTGTTATCTTCGATCATTATTATTCAGGGACAAGCTCCAACTACTATTTTGCAGGTTTTACATATATGAATAAAACCGATAATGAAACATCAACAAGTCCGGCTCCTATTACCGGATCTGCAAGAAGTGGCAAAGTCTATATAGCCGCCTATACAAGTTCTTATACTCCAGCTGAGTTTACAATAAAGAACCCAACTCTTTACAGCATACAAGGTGTATGGGTCACTAATAGTACATATGCATACAATAGCATGACAGTGGGAGATAGTTATGCGACAAAGTTCAGTAAGGGAAGTTGGTATAAATTAACTGCAACAGGATATGACAAAAATAACGCCGAAGTTGGTACCAGTGAAGTCTATTTAGCCAATTACAGCAGTGACAATGATAAGCCTGTAAATAAATGGATCTGGTTTGATTTAAGTACGTTAAGTGAAGCTGTAAAATTTCAATTTGATTTAAGTTCTACTGATAGTGGCGATTATGGAATGAATACAGCCGCCTATTTCTGCATGGATGATGTAACACTAACCCAAAAACCTCTTTCATCTGAAATATAATTGTTGAAAAACATAAAATAACAGAATAGGCTCGAGACACATACAGTCATAAAAGCCGACGAGAATATGCCTTCTCATGATGAGGGTGTGCCAAAAGTCTAAATTACTTCATTTTACCCTCGCTAGAAGGATTGTAGAAGGGGTAAAACCTAAAAAATGGACTTATGACACACCCTCATTATATTATTCCAAAGAACGAGCACCTTTCACAAAAATATTCTCGATTAATTTACAGGCGAGAAAGCATACTACTTCAACGTGTTGAATGTCCGATATCAGCGTGTTGAAAACATGATTTCAACACGCTGATATCGGACATTCAACAAATCCCTCTCAGAAAGCTTGTAGAGGCGGTTATAAATGCCAACAAACATCAGAGAAATAGTAAAGAGGAAAGGCCAAATATCTTCCAACTGAATTGCCAGATGAGCAATAATCATGTGATTGCTCCAAAAAGACCTCGACGTTTTTTTAAAAGACCTAAGTGTTTTCCAAAAACATTTAGGCCTTTTTATTCATTACGACCTGTTACTAAAACTATTCTATACTACCCCACTTGCCAAGTAAGCACAAAATCCGGATGAAGAAGATAATGAATCTGAAACTCCTTCTGAGCATCGGTACGGAACTCTTGCACACGAAACTCACCGGAGCATTCTGTCTGGAAAGGATAAACACGAAGATGCTTTCTGAAATCAACCTCAGCCATTTCCATGCACTTGAACATCACCTCCTTAGCCGACCAATGTAGAAGCAATGACCATGTCTCCACACCCTCATAGAGTGAAGTCGGTTCATCCTCGCGCATATACTTATGTGCCACCTTGTGTACCCGCTCTCCGTATTGCTCAATATCAATACCTGTTGGAGCCTTAACACTAACGATAACAGCCACATAGCCTCGGGTATGGGATATACTGATAAAAGAAGAGTGATCAGCCAGATAAGGTTTACCATTAGATTCATAGCAGATCTCTTTCTCTTCACCCAGAAGGGTATAAAGCAAAGTGCGAACGGAAAGCCACTCCAAACGGCGATGCGCAGAGGTGAAATGAGCTAGCATGCTTTCGTATTCCTCACAATGAGGAAGCAACGCAAGAAGCTGATCAATAGATTCGTCTGTTTTCCAAACTCCCCACTGATAAGAATCCTCTTTATGTTGCATAAGCATCGCCATAACGACAAGCCTATCAGGCTATAAAGATGATAAGTAGTAAAAGCAGAACGGCAAATATACCCATGAACAAATGATACTTTTGCTTAATATTAAGATTCATTGATTGAAAACTTTACTTTAAGTATTCTACGGCTGTCCATAGCTAGGACTTCAAATTCATAATTTAAAAAAGAGACTTTTTCATGAAGCGCAGGAAATTCACCTTTTATTTCGAGTAACAATCCGGCCAATGTATCGGAGTCACCAGCAACTTTCACAAAATTATCTTCACTCGTGCCAATTATTTTATAAAAATCAGTAAGCTGAGTCTTTGCTTCAAACACCCAAGTATGATCATTAAGAATGACATAAGTCTTTTCTTCTTCATCATATTCATCATTTATTTCTCCTACTATCTCTTCAATAATATCTTCCATGGTCACAATACCGGAATTCCCCCCAAATTCATCAACCACAATGGCTATGTGAATCTTATTCGCTTGAAAATCTCGCAACAAATCATCAATCATCTTTGTCTCGGGAACAAAATAAGCAGGACGTATAAGTGATTGCCAACGAAAATTATCCCCCTTATTGATATGTGGAAGCAAATCTTTAATGTAAAGTATTCCCTTTATATTATCACGAGAGCCTGAATAAACAGGAATCCGTGAATAAGCATTTTCTACAATGCATTGCAATACCTCTTTAAAAGTAACACGAATATCAAGGTCCGTCACATCTAAGCGCGAAGTCATAACTTCCTTAGCTGTTTCTCCACCAAATCGTATAATACCTTCAAGAATTCTATTTTCTTCAGATATCTCTGCCTTGTCTGTTAACTCTAAAGCATGAGATAACTCATCAACGGATATATTACGGCTTTTACGCACAAAATATTTATTCAAAAAGCCGGTCGAGCTGACTAATACAGAAGCTATCGGATAAAACAGTGTCCGAAGCATCCAGATACCTGGTGCAGCAAAACGACAAAAAGTTAATATTTTCTGAGCGGAATAGATTTTAGGCATTATCTCGCCAAACAGTAGCAATAGAAAAGTTAGGATAACAGTCAGAACTAGAAATTCGAGAAATGGAGTACTAAATTCAAAACTATCCATAAAGAAAAAATTGCACAGCATGATGATGGTCACATTCACAAAATTGTTGCTAATAAGAATAGTAGCTAATAAGCGTTGTGAATTACCTAACAAGTCACTGATTTTTTCGTCTGACGGATGATTACGCTCTTCAATGCTATGTAAATCAGAAGGCGATAAAGAGAAGAAAGCTATTTCTGAAGCTGAAGCAAAGCCCGAAACAACTAGTAGCAAACCGGCTAAGAGAATAGCCACAATTGCAGATAAAGAAGGATAGTGTACGGTTACACCGCTAAAAACATTTGCCAGTTGGCATAAATAGGCGTCTGGGTCCAAAGAATTTGGTTTTAGTTTAACAATCGAATCAGTTGAAGAACGAAAATAGAAAAAGGCGTAACTACATTACCAAAGGCAATGGCTCTCTCGTTCTATTTTCGACCATCAACTTTATATTTTAAAATGGTAAATCGTCTGCCAGATTATCTTGTACAGGAGTAGGAGCCACTTGAGGCTGTTGCGTTTGCGCTGTTGAAGGAGCTGCTTGCGGAGCCGGAGAATAAGTGCCCGTAGCTTGTCCGGCAGCTTTAGGCGTAAGCATTTCCATGTTATCAACAAAAATCTCGGTAACATAACGTTTTACGCCTGCTTGGTCATCATAAGAACGAGTTCTTATTTTTCCTTCAACATAAAGTTTATCACCTTTATGAATGTATTTTTCGGCTGTTTCTGCCAGTCCGCGCCACAAAACGAGGTTGTGCCATTCCGTTTTTTCAGGTACCTGAGTGCCATTAGCCAAGGTATACGCACGATCAGAGGTTGCTAAAGAAAAGCTAGCCACAGCAATACCTGTATCAAGATATCTCACTTCAGGATCCTTACCTACATTTCCTAACAAAATCACTTTATTTACTGACATAGTTTCTTTTTTTAAGAGTTAATGGTTCGTTCAAACCATAATGATTACGTTTCGCTGCCAAAATTAAACAGAATAACAACATCATGCAAGAATCAAAGCAACTTTTACAGATATTTTTCAAAGAAAATATGTACCAAGCGGGAAACAGCATATCTGTCTAATTCATCTTTCCTCACCTTCATGTATTTTGAAAAAGACTGTGAACCATCCGGCAAAATCACTTCGTAGAAGTTTGCATAAATCACCCTGTGCGAAAGTATATGTTTCACATCCCGATAGAGAAGGCGAATGACAGGAGATTCTCCCAAACAAAAAAGATCACGCAGTTGGTCTAAAGCAAGAAAATCTTCTTCCGTAAGTGAACAAGAGGTTTCAATTAAAGGTAATTCGAACAAGTTTTTCCAAATATCATTACCGGTGCGTTTATGAATAAAAGTAAAGTCGCCCATACTCACATACATATAATTAAAGTAGCGATTGCTCGTTTTCGTCTTATGCTGTTTCACCGGTAAAAGCTCGACCTGCCCTTTTGATAAAGCAACACAACTATCAGATAACGGACAACGGGCACAGTCTGGAGCAGAAGGAGTACATTGGATAGCGCCAAAATCCATAATTGCCTGATTGTAAAGAGCAGGACGTTTTTTATCTAACAGATCAGCAGCAAAAGCAGCAAAAAGTTTCTTGCCTTGTGTAGAATCAATAGGTGTTTCAATACCTAGATAGCGCGACAAAACCCGATAAACATTGCCATCTACCACCGCACAAGGCATATTATAAGCAAAAGAACAGATTGCAGCTGCTGTATATTCGCCGACTCCCTTTAAAGCCAACACTCCGGCATAAGTGTCAGGGAAAACACCATTTATACTTTTAGCGGCAGCATGCAGATTGCGAGCACGAGAATAATAGCCCAACCCTTGCCAATATTTTAGAACTTCATCTTCATCAGCTTTAGCCAAAATGCCAACAGAAGGAAAACGCTCAATAAATCGAAGAAAATAATTATACCCTTGGGCCACTCTTGTTTGTTGCAAGATTATCTCTGAAATCCAGATTTTATACGGGTCTGTGG
>DBTL01000057.1 GCA_002307035.1 Bacteroides sp. UBA1317 | reverse complement strand
GTGTGTTGCACATGGGACACATGCTAAATAATACCATTCAAGATATTCTCGTTCGCCGTGCCCGCATGGAAGGCAAGAATGCCTGTTGGGTACCCGGAACAGATCATGCTTCCATCGCTACCGAAGCCAAGGTGGTGAACCGCTTGGCTGCTCAGGGCATTAAGAAAACCGACCTTACCCGTGATGAGTTCCTGGCGCATGCTTGGGAATGGACACACGAACATGGCGGCATCATCTTGCAACAACTTCGCAAGCTCGGTGCATCGTGCGATTGGGATCGTACAGCCTTCACCATGGACAAGGTGCGTAGCGAAAGTGTGCTCAAAGTCTTTGTCGACCTTTATGCCAAAGGCTTGATTTATCGAGGTGTGCGTATGGTCAACTGGGATCCGCAAGCCCTCACCGCCCTGTCCGATGAAGAAGTGATCTACAAAGAAGAGCATAGCAAATTGTTCTACTTACGTTATAAGATTGAGGGTGAAGACGGATATGCCGTTGTGGCAACGACCCGTCCCGAAACCATAATGGGTGATACTGCGATGTGTATCAACCCCAACGACCCCAAGAACCAACACCTCAAAGGAAAGAAAGTGATTGTTCCGCTGGTTAACCGTGTTATTCCGGTGATTGAAGATGACTATGTGGACATTGAGTTTGGTACCGGTTGTCTTAAGGTAACCCCAGCACACGATGTGAACGACTATATGCTTGGCGAGAAGTACAACCTCCAGACCATCGACATCTTCAATGATAACGGAACACTGAGCGAAGCTGCCGGACTCTATGTTGGCCAGGATCGCTTTGATGTGCGCAAGCAGATAGAGAAAGATCTCGCGGCTGCCGATCTGTTGGAGAAGGTAGAAGCATACACCAACAAAGTAGGCTACTCCGAACGTACCAACGTGGTGATTGAGCCCAAACTCTCTATGCAATGGTTCCTGAAGATGGAGCACCTTGCCAAGATTGCCCTTGAACCCGTGATGAACGATGACATCAAGTTCTATCCGGCTAAATATAAAAACACCTACCGCCACTGGATGGAGAACATCAAAGACTGGTGCATCAGTCGCCAGTTATGGTGGGGACACCGCATACCTGCCTACTTCCTTCCCGAGGGAGGCTACGTAGTAGCAACGACCGAAGCCGAAGCACTCCGATTGGCACAAGAGAAAACAGGAAACGCTTCTCTCACGATGGCCGATCTCCGTCAGGATGAAGACTGCCTGGATACCTGGTTCTCTTCCTGGTTGTGGCCCATCTCCTTGTTCGATGGCATCAACAATCCCGGCAACGAAGAGATCAACTATTACTATCCCACAAGCGATCTTGTGACCGGTCCCGATATCATCTTCTTCTGGGTAGCCCGCATGATCATGGCCGGATACGAATACGAAGGCAAGATGCCGTTTAAGAACGTCTACTTCACCGGTATCGTGCGCGATAAACAAGGACGCAAGATGTCTAAATCACTTGGTAACTCTCCCGACCCGCTCGACCTCATCTCCCAGTTTGGAGCCGATGGTGTGCGTATGGGTATGATGCTTGCCGCACCTGCCGGAAACGATATTCTTTTTGATGATGCTCTTTGCGAACAAGGACGTAACTTCAATAATAAGATCTGGAATGCCTTCCGATTGATCAAAGGTTGGGAAGTAGATGCAACAGTGGAGATTCCGGAAGCCTCTAAACTGGCCATTCACTGGTTTGACTCCAAGCAAAACGAAGTTGCCGCCGAGATGGCCGACCTCTTTACTAAATATCGCTTGAGCGAAGCCCTGATGGTCGTTTACAAACTCTTCTGGGATGAGTTCTCTTCGTGGTATCTCGAAATGATTAAACCCGCTTACGGGCAACCCATTAGCTCTACGGTGTACGATGCAACCATCTGTTACTTAGATAATCTGTTGAAACTTCTTCATCCGTTTATGCCTTTCATCACCGAAGAACTCTGGCAACAGATGTACCCCCGTGAAGAAGGCGAAAGCATTATGGTTCAATATCTGTCCATGGATACCTATGTAGATAAAGGCTTTGTACAAAAGTTTGAGGTCGTAAAAGAATTGATAATTTCTATTCGTGCTTTTCGTCAACAGAAAGGTTTGTCTCCGAGGGAAATCTTGTCATTACAAGTCATAGGACAAAATTCTTTGAAAGAATTTGATGTAGTAATAAAGAAAATATGCAATATTGAAGATATAATTTCTGTTGCAGAAAAATCAGGGGATGCATTTTCATTCATGGTCGGGACATTAGAATATGCAATTCCTCTTGGAGCTGAATCGACCTTTTTTGTTGAGGCCGAGATAACCCGTATGGAAGCCGAGCTGAAACACAAAGAAGGCTTCTTGCAAGGCGTAATGAAAAAGCTTAGCAATGAAAAGTTTGTTGGCAATGCCCCCGCTGCCGTTCTCGATATGGAGCGTAAGAAACAAGCCGATGCCGAGAGCATCATCAACTCGCTGAAAGAAAGCATTGCCGCTTTGAAGAAAGCTTAAGTCCGGCTCACCTACAACGACCCCTTATAAAACAAGAAAAGTGGTTAAAGCATCATCCTAAGATGATCTTTAACCACTTTTTTATTACTCACACCTACGTGTTTACTACATCAATGTTTGCGAACCAAACACACCCGCTACCGCACTCGCCACTGCAATGATCACTTTGAGTACAAAGCTCCATGCCGATTTGTTTATTCTCATGCTGTTGGATCTTTGGGGTTGTCGCCATTGTTATCGCCATTCTCTGTGGGAGTCTTAGTCTCCTCTTTTCCCTCACCTTCACCAGTAATGTAGGTTATTTCCTGTTTTATCTTTTGATGGAGTATTATTCTGTGTTTATTTGTAGAATAAAATCACCTCCTCTGATTTGTGTATTTTTCACTTACACTTTTATTCAATTACGAATGCAAAGGTGGAACTATTGCAGGAGAGCATGCACGAAGATGTTTTGGTCGTTTGAGAGAGGATAGCTGTGTCTGAATCTGATTTTTATGAGGGCAAAGTGAATGACAGAATTTTGTGTAGATGTAGAGGGCAAAAAATATTCCAAGTCGGACAAATTTCTTTGTTTTTATAGTGCAGTATATTGAGGCTTAGCCAACGCAGCCACTTTAATGATGCATACATAACAATTTTATCTATTAATGAACTAAAGTGAAACACATCCTTGTATTTTCACAGAAAAGACTCCTTTAAATCAAAGGGTTATGTGGTCGTTTTGGCATACCCATTCTCTAATTTATCAAATAAACGTAGGTGTAACTTAATGTCCAATATACAGGCGATGCGAAAGAAACTTGATAGTTGAATCTGCTTCTCCTTGAACTAGTAAAAGCATTTCAGAAATTAGTTATTCTGAAATGCTTTTTCGGACATAATTTAATTTGTTTCTTCTGGTATTATTATAGTGATAAAATCAAGAGGATCACTTATTAATATAGTTACTTCTTGATAACCAATATAAGCAACTATTAATGATATACTTTGGTTTGATTCAATGGGTAAATTGAAATAGCCATCTGAGTCAGTTATTGTTCCATGTAAAGTTCCTTTAATTCTGACGCTTGCACCAATCACTGGATGTCCTTGTGAATCTGTCACACGTCCTTTTAGTCTGGCTTCTTCCATGCTAAAATTTGAATCGAAATCAGTGGTTTTTTTTTCTTGTAGTGCTATTTTCTCGTCCCCTCTTGTCGTTGTTACTAAAAGAGGAAAAAAAATGCATAATGTAAATAATACCATTTTTTTCATAAAGATGATCTTAAAATTAAACAATTAAATTAATTATATATTTATAGAAAATATCTTTTGATTAATGCGTTTTTTTTGTTTGCAATTTAGTCTTTTTTTTAATTGTAATTACAACTGTACCAGTTTTTTTAATTAAAGTACAGTTATATCTATTTAGATTTCTGATAATATATGTCTTCTTTGCTGGCAATTACTAAATTGTCAGGCAAAAGTTAGCTATTCCATAAATATAAAATAGATTGAGTAGTTGCACTTCGGAATTATTCGCATAATAGAGGAAAGTATGGTTATGCTTTTTTTATAGGAAGCACAATATGTTAAATGAGATAAAAGTGAATAATATTATTGAACTTTTAAAATAAATACGCTGTTGTATTTATTTTAAAAGAAAAAGAGAATTAAATAATAAATTTAAATTTTACGAATATGGCAAGGTATATAACGGGTTCAGTGAGAGATTCTGTAACAAAAGTTGGTATAGCAGGAGCTACAGTATCAGTAAAGGGTACCATTATAGATACAATTACTGATGTTTATGGTTTCTATTCCATAAATGCTCCTGAAGGTGATATTGTTTTGGTCGCTACATTCTTAGGCTATAAAAAGGAGGAACAAAATGTAAGTTCTTCTAAAAATAAAGTTGATTTTTTATTAAAAGAAGATATCTTGTAATCATAGATGATGCTTAAAATCTATCTTGAAACTTACTCTCTTGTAATTTAAAATAGTTTATCAATTGCTATCCATGACTTTTGATTATTGGTGTCAGGTAAATCTAAAACATGATAGTGAAATTTAATTCAATTTTATTTTGCTATTATTTTTTTACAGTGGGCAATTTTTTCCTGGATAGCCTCATGCGGGCAGCGCTTAAAACTACTGAGTCACATGAGGTTATTCATATAAAACGTAAAGGTGATTACAATCGTTACGTGAAGAAATTGGCTAGTACCTATATAATACAAGAAAAGTGGTTAAAGCATCAT
>DBTL01000101.1 GCA_002307035.1 Bacteroides sp. UBA1317 | reverse complement strand
ATTTTTATAATGCGTTTTCCCTGTCCACACTCGTAGTCTTTACGCTTCACGCCTGTAGTCTGTACAGACTACAGGCGTGAAGCGTAAAGTTGGAACCGTAGAATTTGATTAATAAAGCCTTGAAATGCACTTATTGCTCCTTTGGTCTTGCTTACTTAAAAGCATATTAGACCTTCTGTGTGGAGTAGATGAATTGTAATCTGTAGGACAATAGGAGATATTGGGACGGCACCAATAGCATGTTGTTTGGAGGGAGAATAAAAAATAAAAGGCTGACTTGGAATTTCCAATTCAGCCTTTCGTATGGTTAAGAATGATTTTATTACAAAAGTCTTCTTGATCCATCGCCTATGACTACGTCATAAACTTTAGGACTTCTACCAAATTTTTCAGTGAATGCTTTCTCAGCTGTTGCAATGAAGTTGTCGTAAAGTTCGTCTTTCACTAAGTTGATGGTGCAGCCTCCAAAGCCGCCGCCCATTACGCGCGAACCAGTTACGCCACATTCCTTAGCACAGTCGTTCAAGAAATCAAGTTCCTCACAACTTACTTCGTAAAGCTTACTCATTCCGTGGTGAGTCTCATACATCTTCTGACCAACAGTCTCGTAGTCTCCAACTTCCAAAGCATCGCACACGTCTAACACACGTTGAATTTCTTCAATAACGTATTCTGAACGCATATAGTCTTCAGTGGTGATTTCGTCTTTAACTGCCTTGAGCATGTCCATAGTGGCATCTCTCAGAAATTCTACTGTAGGATGGTTCTTCTTGATGGCAGCTACGGCTGTCTCGCATGATTGACGACGTTTGTTGTATGCTGAAGAAGCTAATTCGTGCTTTACTACAGAATCGAGCAACACCAAACGGTAGCCTTTCGGTTTGAAGGGGAAGTATTGGTATTCTAAAGAACGACAATCTAAGCGGATGAGGCTTCCTGCTTTCCCGAATACAGATGCAAATTGATCCATGATTCCGCAGTTAACGCCACAATAGTTGTGTTCCGTTGCCTGTCCTATTTTAGCTAATTCAAACTTATCTATGTTTCCGTTGAACAATTCGTTCAGAGCGAAAGCGTAAGTGCTTTCAAGTGCTGCGGATGATGACATGCCGGCGCCCAGAGGTACGTCTCCTGCAAAAGCGGTATTGAATCCTTCCACTTTTACGCCACGTTTAATCATCTCACGGCAAACGCCGAAAATATATCGCGCCCAACTAGCATGTGGGGCATCTTCTTCGTTAAGGCCGAATTCGACATAGTCTTTTAAGTCGATGGAATACGCTAATACTTTTTGGGTGCCATTGGGCTTGATTTCTGCAATCATGCCTTTGTCTATAGCACCGGGGAAGACAAAACCACCGTTATAGTCGGTGTGCTCTCCAATGAGGTTAATACGTCCGGGTGATGCATACACAAATCCGGTAGTTCCGTCAAAATGTTTTGTGAAACGGCTTCTTACATATTCTATATCCATGATAATGAAATTATGGTGTGAATAAATTTATATATATTGTTAATCAACAGGGATATTCTTGTTAACGTTCTTGCAACCGACTAAGCCATAGAATAATATGTAGGCTAACAACGCAATAATAAGCCAATAGCTTGACATGTAGCCGATAGCATCAGAAATAAATTGTTGAACAAGCGGTAATACACCTCCGCCCACAACCATCATCATGAATATACCGGATGCTTGCGCGGTATATTTTCCTAAGCCTTCAACAGCGAGATTGAAAATGCCACCCCACATAACAGAAGTGCAAAGTCCACAAAGTACTAAAAAGAGTGCGCTAACAGGTACTTGTGCCATTTGAAAACCCTCTTCTACGCTATATCCCGGCATAGAAACGGTTACTTCTTTTGGTGTAATAATAGCAATCAAAACAAAGCAGATGGCTGTGGCCGATACAACAATTAATTGGGTTCTACTAGATACTTTACCGCTAATAGCACTACTTGCTGAACGTCCTACGAGCATTAATAACCAATAAATAGCCGAAATAGCACCTCCAATAGCCGCACCATTGACTAATAGACCGGCACCTTTTGCGCTAGAATCTGCGAGGTAGAAGTTGAGTGTACCCGGGATACCTATTTCAATACCTACATAAATGAAAATACCAATTACTCCAAGTACTGTATGGCGAAAAGCCCAAGGACTATGAATGTATTTTTCTTTTTCTACATTCCCTTTTCTAAGATGGGGTTCTGGTATGGCTATGAATGATATGATGATGAAAGCCGATGCAAAAACACCCATTGCAATGAATAAAAGTGGTGATACATCTGACATTGCTGTCTGAGAAGTTACCGTGCCAATCAATGCGCCTACAAAGAGAGGCGTCAGTGTGCCGGAAAGAGAATTAAGAGCGCCACCGGTTTGAATGAGCTGATTTCCCTTGTTACCACCACCGCCAAGTATGTTGAGCATGGGATTAACAACTGTGTTAAGCATACATACACAAAAGCCACAGATGAAGGCACCTAATAAGTAGATGATGAAATTTAGTTTAATAGCAAATTCACCTACCGTGAATACCTCAATATTTGTTCCAAATAAGCTTGAGAAATATTGTGTAAACAATCCTAGAACACCTACACCCATGGCAATGAGTGCTGTCTTTTTATAACCGATTTTAACAAGCATGTTACCTGCAGGAATACCCATAAATAGATATGCAAGGAAATTCATCATGTTTCCCATCATACCTAAAGTATTTGCGCCTGCGTATTCGTTTTTCCAGATGGTGCCAAAAGGTGCAGCAAGATTAGTCACGAATGAAATCATAGCAAAAATGAAGAACATCGTGACAATGGCTACGATATTCTTGTTCTTTTTTTCTTGTATCATTGTTAGATTTTAAAATGTAGGTTTATAAATTGAGTTAGTTAATTATTCTTGTACTGTAAAATTATAGATAGTAATCTGTTGATACTCATCTTCAGGTAGCAAAGTGGCAGTGGGAAAATGAGGCTTGTTTGGGGTGTCAGGGAAACATTGTGCTTCAAAACAGATAGCGCTACGAGCGGGGAAAGTGGCCCCATGTGCGCCTGCAAATCCGTTGAGCCAATTACCTGTGTAAAGTTGCACTCCAGCTTCTGTTGTATATACTTCCATACTGCGTTTGCTTGTAGGATCAGTGCAAATAGCCGCCAGACTTAATTCTCCAACTTCTGTTTTGTTTAACACATAACAATGATCGTATCCGTGACCATTAATTAATTGCAAATGGTATTCTTCTATTCTTCTGCCAACAGTGTGTGGCGTACGGAAGTCGAGCGGAGTATTTTCTACATTTAAAATTTCACCGGTAGGTATACATACTTCGTCTATTGGAGTATAGTAATCTGCGTTGATCGTTACAACATGATTGTTTATGGTAGGAGTGGGGTTGGCTATTCCAGCTAGATTGAAGAAGGCGTGATTGGTCAGATTCACAATTGTAGGCTTATCGGTGGTAGCATGATATTCTATGACTAAAGCATTTTTATCTTCATCAAGCCGATAGGTCATTGATACTTTTAAGTTTCCGGGAAATCCTTCTTCTCCATCGATGGAAAGGTAGGTAAACTCTATTGCGTCTTGGCTTATCTGGTTAGTATCCCATATCCTTCTATGAAAACCCGTAGGACCTCCGTGTAGAGAGTTAGGACCATTGTTGACGGTTAAGCTATATTCTTTCTCGTGTAGCTGAAACTTTCCGTTGGCTATACGATTGCCATAACGTCCGATGGTTGTACTTAAAAATGGTTCAGGGCTATTGATCACATTATCAATGCTATCATGTCCTAATACCACATTTGCATATTTCCCGTCCTTGTCTGGCACCATGATGGAGAGAATTGCACAGCCATAATTTGTAACGGCAACTTCCATTCCTTGCTTATTCTTTAAGACATATAAATCAGTCTCTTTACCAGCTATATTTTTTTGGAATTTCTTCCGATCTAAACCGGATAAATTACCTTCGGTGGAAAATGTGTTTATCATGTTCGGTATTATTTAATATTTCTTGCAAATAAAGGTAAATTCTTCCGTTCTCCCAAATTATTATGGGCAAATATGGGTAGGCATTTATGAAAGTTTAGCGTTTCTTCCACTTTACTTTCTTAATCTAAGATGTGAGCTAATTTTCAAAGATATTTTCATGAAAAAACCTTCTATAATGCTCTCTTTTTTGATATTTTTTGTATGTTTGTCCTCGGATTGTTAAAATCAAGTGTTTTTAATCTAAGTTTATAACAAAAAAATGTATCCATTAAAATTTGAACCCATTTTAAAGCAGAGACTTTGGGGGGGCGATAAAATTATTTCGTTCAAACATCTGAATGATGAATTGACAGGAGTTGGAGAGAGTTGGGAATTGTCGGGCGTTGAAAACAGCGAATCGGTTGTGGCCAATGGGGTCGACAAAGGTCTTTCACTTATAGAAATGGTAGCAAAATACCGTGAAGAGTTGGTTGGTGAAGCCAATTATGTCCGTTTTGGCAACAAGTTTCCGTTGCTTATCAAATTTATTGATGCAAAGCAAGACTTGTCTATCCAAGTACATCCGTCGGATGATTTGGCGAAGAAGCGTCACAATTCTATGGGAAAAACGGAAATGTGGTATGTTGTGGGTGCTGATAAAGGTGCTAAGCTACGTTCCGGTTTTTCAGAAGAGATAACTCCCAAAGAGTACAAAGACAGGGTGTATAACAATACAATTACAGATGTGTTACAAGAGTATGAGATTCATCCGGGGGATGTTTTCTTTCTACCAGCTGGTCGGGTACATAGTATTGGTGCGGGGGCTTTTGTTGCAGAGATTCAGCAAACGTCAGATATTACCTATCGTATCTATGACTTTAATCGGAAAGATGCTGATGGAAAGACACGTGAGCTTCATACTGACTTGGCTCGTGAAGCCATTAATTTTGAGGTGGTCGATGATTATCGAACCAGTTATGAAACTGTAGAAAATGAACCTGTTGAATTAGTTGCTTGTCCTTATTTTACTACTT
>DBTL01000060.1:20138-20428 GCA_002307035.1 Bacteroides sp. UBA1317 | reverse complement strand
TGTATTTACCTCGCATATAGTTAAACCTTTTCGTCACCTTCTTAAGGCGTTGCTCTACAGGATGCCACGCGTAATACTTAATTAAAAGTTCCTTGCCATCGCATATCCTGGCAGGTATATATTTGGTTTTAAAGTCGGTATTAATTACCTGTCTTTTAGGGTGGTTTTCATTTTCCATGGTTTTTTTGGTGTTATGACGCTTTTCTGACGCAGTTGCAATAAAAAAAGCGTTATAAGATATTCACTTACAACGCTTTAACTACCATTTTTGCGGAGAGTGAGGGATTCGA
>DBTL01000060.1:0-19837 GCA_002307035.1 Bacteroides sp. UBA1317 | reverse complement strand
ACCACTCTGCCAACTCTCCAAAGGCCTGCAAATGTACAATTTTTCTTCGATAGCGCACAAGTGACACCATAGGATTTTTCTATCTTTGTGGGAATTTGAACGCTAAAGCCAACTCCAAACGATGTATTTCAGCGATGTAATCGGGCAGCATGAAGTAAAGGACAAACTCCTCCAGACCGTTAAGGAGGGGCGCATTCCTCATGCTTTGCTGGTAAGTGGAAAAGAAGGAACGGGTTCCTTTCCGCTGGCTATGGCATTTGCCAGATACCTGCATTGCACCGATCGTACCGAGAATGATGCCTGTGGAAAATGCCCTTCCTGCCACAAGTTTGACAAGTTGATACATCCCGATACACACTTTGTTTTCCCGATTTTTAAGCCCAATTCTAGCAAGAAATGGGTAAGCGATGACTTCCTCAAAGACTGGCGAACCTTTCTCATCGGAAATCCGTACTTCAATTACCAGTCGTGGCTGGACAGCATCAAAGCCGGAAACGCACAGGGCATGATTTATTCCGAAGAGGGCGATGAGATCATCAAAAAGTTGAATTTCAAGACCTACGAATCGGAGTTTAAAGTTATGTTTATCTGGTTACCGGAAAAAATGCACTTAACTTGTGCAAACCGTTTGCTCAAGATTCTGGAAGAGCCACCCGAAGGAACCGTATTCCTGCTGGTTTCTGAAAACAGCGATCAACTACTCACCACCATTTTGTCCAGAACCCAAACAATAAGGGTACGTGGCATTGACAACGAATCACTCGGAAAAGCAGTAACTTCCAGATTCAGTCTAGTCGGAGAAGAGCTGAAAGCTTGTGTGCATCTGGCCGGAGGAAGCTGGCTGAAGGCTTGTGAATATGTTCAGTCCAGCGAAGAGAATGCTTTCTACCTACAACAGTTTATTCGCTGCATGCGGGGTGCATATACCATCGCCAATTTCCCGTCGGAAAAGAAACTGGAGAAGCAACGAAGTTTGAAAGATCTGAAGTTATGGGCTGAAGAAATGGCCAGGATTGGTCGGGAACAAAGTAAAAAGTATTTGTCCAATGCTCAGCGGCTGGTGAGGGAAAACTTTATCCTGAATCTGTACCAACCGGAGCTGAATTATCTAGCTCCGGAAGAACAAAAATTTTCTGAAAAGTTTGCTCCGTTTATCAATCACAAAAACATTGTGTTTTTCATGGAAGAGCTGGAATTGGCTGAAAAACACATCGAACAAAACGTCAACGCCAAACTGGTTTTTCTGGATCTGGCTCTTAAGTCGATTATGCTCTTTAAGAAATAGATTTGCATCCTTCGGCTTTTTCGTCTAATTTTGAAATTGTTACATCAACTATATACATGGAATACAAACTAAATCTACCCGGATGCTATCTGAAACGCAAAGGATGCAGCGGGATCAAAATAAAAAAACTCAACACATTCGACTGGTTAAGCGATCTGCCGCAAGCGCAAGAAGCGACTGACTGGGTCGAGGTTCAGTTCAAGAACACGCGAAAAGGGTACTACCTGAACAGCAACAAAATACCACTGGAAAAGGGAGACATTATTGCAGTGGAATCCAGCCCTGGACACGACATAGGTGAAGTGACTCTGGTCGGGGCTCTCGTGCTGAAGCAGATGAAAAAGACGCACTACCGTTTTGACAGCCAGGAAGTAAAAAGGGTCTACCGCAAAGCAAGACCCGTTGATATGGAAAAGTTTCAGGAAGCCAAAGGGCTGGAACACGACACCATGCTGCGTTCGCGCAAAATTGCTGAAAACCTGAAACTAAACATGAAAATCGGGGATGTTGAGTATCAGGGAGACGGAAATAAAGCTATATTTTACTACATCGCGGACGACAGGGTCGATTTTCGTCAACTGATTAAAGTGCTTGCTGAAGCTTTCAGAGTACGTATCGAAATGAAACAGATAGGTGCGCGGCAAGAGGCAGGACGAATTGGAGGCATTGGACCTTGCGGACGAGAACTTTGTTGTGCCACCTGGATGACTACCTTCGTGTCTGTATCAACTAGCGCTGCAAGGCATCAAGATATTTCTCTCAATCCGCAAAAATTAGCGGGACAATGTGCTAAGCTAAAATGTTGCTTAAACTATGAAGTGGATTCCTATGTAGAAGCTCAAAAGCGGCTACCATCAAGAGAAATAGAGTTAGAAATCAAAGACGGAAGTTTCTATTTCTTCAAAGCAGATATTCTCACCAATCACATAACCTATTCAACCGATAGGAATTTCCCTGCTAATCTGGTAACAATAACCGGTACACGGGCTTTCGAAATCATTGGTCTTAATCGCAAAGGTATAAAACCCGATAGTCTGGCTGAAGTGGAACATAAAGTGGAACCAAAGAAGCCAATTGATCTATTGGAACAAGAAAGCCTTACCCGTTTTGATAAACGCCGCGGTAATGGTGTAAATGATAATCCAAGCAATAATGGATCTCATAACAAAAAAAAGAAAAAAATAATAAGCCGCCCACAAATCAACAACAACGACAGACCTGCGAACCCACAGGTTCAAACAGACAGTCGATCTCAGTCTGGTGATGAGCGAACGCATCCCCGCCACAACGACAGACCGCAAAGAAATGGGAATCGCAATCAGCAATCACGCGATACAGACAGAAATGAACGACGAGAAAGGCCTAAAAGAGATGAGAAACCCAATCAAGAATAACATCTATATTATCATAGCATTCTCATTGTTCTTTGCTAGTTGTGATAATAAGACAGTGTATCATTCTTTTTTGCATATACCAGAGACTGGTTGGCAAAAGAAGGATACACTGTCCTTCAATATTGAGATAAAAGATTCAATGACGTATGTGCATTTATCAGCAGAACTACGAAACCGGAGTGACTATCCTTACCAAAACGCATATCTCTCAATCAGCTATAATTTGCAAGACTCTACGACATGGAAAACAGATACATTAGAACTTTCGCTTGCTGACAATGGGGGGAAATGGCTAGGCAGGGGTTGGGGAAATCTGTACCAAACATCTTTCCCTATTGGAAATGTGCTGGTTGTTCATCCCGGAAAATATTCGGTTAGAGTTTCTCACGAGATGAAGGATAATTCGCTAGCAGGGATCAATGATGTGGGAATACGTATAGAAAAGTAATATTACCTACGACTTCGTCCGGCATCAATTCGGATAAAAATAAATAATAAAAGAGTAAATCCCCATAAAGAGGAACCACCGTAGCTAAAAAAAGGCAATGGAATACCGATGACGGGAGTGAGTCCCAATACCATTCCAATATTTATAAATAAGTGAAATAGGAATATACTAACCACAGAATAGCCATAAACCCTTCCAAAGGTAGAATGTTGCCTCTCAGACAAACTAATCAACCTCAAGATTAAGATCAAAAACAACAATAAAACAAGGGATGAGCCAAGAAAGCCCTGTTCTTCACCTATTGTACAAAATATAAAATCAGTATCCTGTTCAGGTACATATTTCAATTTGGTCTGAGTGCCATTCAAAAAGCCTTTGCCCGTAAGTCCTCCTGATCCGATAGCTATCTTCGACTGGTTGACATTATAACCTGCACCTGCCAAGTCTTCATCCATTCCTAAAACAACCTTTATGCGTATTTGTTGATGCGCTTCAAGTACATTATCAAAGACGTAATCACTCGAGTACAAAAAGCCAATAGATCCCAACGCAAACAAAGCGATAAAAACATAAGAGCGTTGACGTTGACTTAAAGACAAGAAGACCAAATAACCAATGACAATCGCACACAGTCCCCACTGAACCCAAAGCAAATTAAACGGGATGAGATAATTGGATAGCAAGAAAGATAAAAGTAACACAATAAAACTTCCACCAATGATATTCCTGGATGGAGCCCACTTTTTCAAATAAACCCACACCATGCTACCGGCAAATAACAAGACCATCGACAAAACAGAAAACGCTCCTATAGGAGTGGGAGTATTTCCAAGATATTCTTGGTCAAAACGTATTCCTACGATAAAATAAACAACAGCGCACACACCTGAAAACAAAACAACACCTGGCATTCCTTCGCGATAGAGCACAAAGAAAAAAGCCAAATAGACCAATGCAGATCCGGTTTCCTTTTGAAGTATAATTAACGCCATAGGAAGCAATATAATTGCGAGCAAACCTGCAGCAAACTTTCCTTTATTCATATTAAATGAATAAGAGTTCATAAATTTGGCCAGAGCCAAAGCAGTCGCAAATTTAGCAAACTCCGCTGGTTGCAGACTTACGGGTCCAAGTTGGAGCCACGATCTGGAACCTTTTACATCGGGAGCAATGAAAATAGTAACAACCAATAATAGTATCATACCTATATAAATAAAGTATGAAAACATATCAAAAAGTTTATCTTCAAGCATGAGCAATACAAATCCTAACCCAAACGAACATACAATCCAAACCAATTGCTTACCTGCCCGAGTAGAAAAATCAAAAAAATCTCTATCACCATAATCATAACTGGCACCACAAACACTAAACCAGCCACAAATAATGAGGAGTAAGTATACACAGATTGTAACCCAATCTACTGCTTTCCAAAGGCTAGTATTTCTGGACATCATACTCAATTAAGTTTGTATTACTAATTTCATCAATACGAGGTATTCGTTCCGGAGCAACAGAACCATTAATATACTTCTCAATCAACAGAGCTGCAATGGGTACTGCCCAAGTTGCACCAAACCCTGCATTCTCAACATATACCGACAGCGCTATCTTTGGCTTATTCATGGGAGCAAATCCCATAAATATAGAATGGTCTTTCCCCCGGTTTTGGGCCGTGCCCGTTTTTCCACAAACTTCAATTCCCGGCAAGTTAGCGCCCCGACAAGTTCCCCCGTAAGGAGTTCCCACCACCGCACCTCTCATTCCTTCAACAACAAGATCGTAATATTTGGGGTCAATGGAAGTATAGTGTGGAAATCGATAAATGCTATCCAATAAATGATCCTCTATTCTCTTAACAATATGTGGCGTAATAAAGTGTCCTCTATTGGCTATCGTAGCAGCAAGATTTGCCATTTGAACCGGAGTCAACAAAATTTCTCCCTGCCCTATTGCAGTATGAATCATCCTCAATCCGCCCCAACGTCCATGCCCGTAGATCTTATCATAAAATTCGGCATTAGGTATTAAACCTCGTTTTTCACCAGGTAGATCAACTCCAAGTTTATAGCCGAAGCCCATAGACACCATATGATCTTTCCATACAGTCAACGCTTTAGCCGATGAACCAAATTTTTTATTATCAATCATACGATATAACCCCCAACAGAAATAAGAGTTACAAGATGTTGATATAGCAGATGTAAATGAAATCGGTGACGGGTGCGAGTGACACCCTACGCGCAGTCCGGGAATTACAAAACCATTATGGCAAGGAAACTGAGTATTTCTATCCACTATTTTTTCTTGAAGAAAGACCATTCCTTGTGCTGTTTTAAAGGTAGAACCCGGAGGATAAGCTGCCATTAAAGGACGATTGAACAATGGTTTTAAAGGATCTTTTTCCAATTCATGATGATTCTTACCTCGTTGTCTTCCCACCATCGTAATAGGATTGTAAGAAGGTGCAGAAACAAAACAAAGAATCTCACCAGTCCTGGGATCTATCGCCACAATGCTTCCTGTCTTTCCTTGCATCAATTTCTCAGCAAGCATCTGAAGGTCAATATCAAGTCCCAGTGTAAGATCTTTACCCGGAACAGGTTTTTTATCAAACGCTCCATTCATATAATGGCCTTGAATACGCCCATGCGCGTCTCTTAAAAGAATCTCCACCCCTTTTTCGCCACGAAGATATTTTTCATATGACTTCTCAACGCCTTGTTTTCCGATATAATCTCCCCTCACATAATAATCATCAGCTTCGATATCTTTCATAGATACTTCGCCAATATCACCAAGAGCGTGAGCTGCCGAATTATATGAATATTGCCGTATAGTGCGCCGCTGAATATAAAAACCCGGAAACTTAAATAACTTCTCTTGGAAAACGCCACATTCTTCTGCAGAAAGCTGCGTCATAAACAGTTGATGCGTATACTTAGAATAACCAGGGTTTATCGTTCGGTCTTTCATATCAATCATTTTCTTCAGAAAATAGGAACGAGTGATATTCAACGTCTGACAAAGATCAAGAGTATCTAAATGCTCTATTTCTTTAGGCACGATGGTTATATCATAAGCTGGTTGATTAAAAACTAAAAGTTTTCCATTGCGATCATAAATAGCACCACGAGCCGGATACTGAGTTTTATTTAAAAAGGCATTGCTATCCGCATTCTTCTTATAGTCATCAGTCATTACCTGAAGCACAAAAAGACGCAAAACATAAATGAGTACAACCACTACGGCTATACCGCCAATAGTAAATTTCCGTTTTTCTAAAGTGTAATCTTTAGCCATTCTATTTTTTAACTCCTTCCACAGCCATAATACATGTAACAGTCAACAGCGTACTAAAAACCATTCTGAGCAATAAAGCCGATGCGCTCGTGAACGAAAAAAACTCGATGGTCAACAGCGCCATGTGGTGAATAAAAACACACGCAATCAAATACTTAATGAAGGAAGAATTTCCCATACTCTTAAATGAAGGAGAAACATTCTCCAAACCATCTCGCGGAGCAAACAAACCTAAAAAAAGTGGCCGTACAAAAGCCAATAACACCGCAGCAGCAGCGTTCATTCCTGGCGTATTAGAAAATGTATCAATCACAAATCCTAACAAGAACCCCCACAACATTAATTCATTACGAGAAACTCCCGACTCAAATTTAAGAATGAAATAAACATATAAAAAAGGAGTAGCATATCCTCCGATATGAACATTGTTGAGTATCAGTACTTGAAGAAGCACCAAACCCGAAAACCAGAAAAATTTATGAATATAAGTCGTCACCATTACTTAACACTCCTTCCCTCTAATTCTGTCTGTTCTTCACGACCTAAAGCCGAGATAACTCTAACATCACTGATCCTTCCAAAATTTGTTGCCAATTTTATTTTTAATAAATAAGATAGCCCATCATTCGAATCAGACATATCATCTACCGTACCAACCATGATTCCCTCCGGAAAAACATTAGAATATCCACTAGTAATAACAGTATCACCTAAATTAAATTCCGCATGCCGAGGCAGGTCCTTTAAATAAGCATATCTTGAATCACCATGCTCCCATTTCAAATAACCAAAATACTCACTTCCTTTGATTTTACAGCTAATACTTGACTTTGTGTTTAAGACAGAAATAACGACTGAATATTTAGGAGAAGTCATATATACAATACCAACAACCCCACCTCCTCCAACAACTCCCATTTCAGGGCGAATACCATCAGAAGAACCTTTGTCCAGAGTAATATAATTATCAACCTGATTCAAACTATTATTTATCACATGAGCCTTAAATATCTTGTTGTTGTCACCCAAAGCATTTGCAATACGATCAATTTCTAATGAATCTACTTGATTTTCTTTTAATGCCTTTTTTAAGGTTGACACCTGCCTCTCTAGGTATATGTTACGATCCAATAAATCTTGATTTGTCGATTTCAAATAAAAATAAGAAGAGATACCTCCGGATATTTCATAAACCTTGCCCGCAACAACATTTGCTGAAGTAAAATAAACGCTTTGCTGGTAATGATTAAAGCGGAACAACAACACGAAACTAGCAGTTTCTAATAAAACAAAGAGAAACCAATAGTTATATCTTATGAGAAAATTCAGTAAATTTCGCATAACTCTTCTAACGTATCAAGATGTCAATATACGAATCTGCCAACGCACCAATGGCCGGAATAATCCTCAGTCATCAGCACATTGGCATAATTACTTCTACTGACAAGTTATAAAATCTTATCTCATCAAGAACGAGAAACGGTCTACATTCTTCAACGCAACACCTGTTCCTTTAGCCACTGCATGAAGAGGATCTTCTGCAATATGAAAAGGAATGTTGATTTTATCGGTAAGACGCTTGTCTAATCCACGAAGCAGCGCACCACCTCCGGCCAAATAAATTCCATTATGCACAATGTCCGCATACAGTTCAGGAGGAGTATTTTCCAATGCACTTAAAATAGCCGTTTCAAGTTTTGAAATCGACTTTTCAAGACAATGAGCCACCTCTTGATAGCAAACAGGCACTTCCATTGGTAATGCTGTGATTCTATTAGGTCCATGAACAATGTAATCTTCAGGCGCATCATCACCCAGCTCTGTTAAAGCAGCTCCAACATTAATTTTGATACGTTCAGCCATACGCTCACTCACCTTCACATTGTGTTGACGGCTCATATACTCTTGTATATCAGTTGTCAAATCATCACCTGCTATACGAATAGAGTTGTTGGAAACAATTCCACCTAAAGATATTACGGCAATTTCAGTAGAACCTCCACCTATATCAACAATCATATTCCCTTCAGGAGCCTCAACATCAATACCGATTCCTATAGCTGCGGCCATCGGCTCAAAGATAAGATAAACATCACGTCCACCAGCATGCTCAGCCGAGTCACGAACAGCACGAAGTTCAACTTCAGTACTTCCTGAAGGAACACCGATAACCATCCGAAGTGAAGGTGAGAATAAGTGATTACCTGTATTTACCATTTTTATCAAGCCACGCATCATTTGCTCACAAGCATAGAAGTCAGCAATCACTCCATCGCGTAACGGACGGATAGTACGTATATTTTCGTGAGTTTTTTCGTGCATTAATTTAGCCTTTTCGCCAACAGCAATCATCTTATCCGTACGACGATCGAGTGCCACTACCGAAGGCTCATCTACCACAATCTTACCATTAGTAATAATGATTGTATTGGCAGTACCAAGGTCCATTGCAATTTCTTGTGTGAAAGAAAATAATCCCATAATGAATTCCTGTTTATTAATGTTTAAAGTGGCGGATACCTGTTGTAACCATTGCTACGCCATGTTCATTGCAATAATCAAATGATAATTGGTCCTTCACAGAACCACCCGGTTGAATAACAGCAGTTACTCCTTCTTTGTTGGCTATTTCCACGCAATCGGGAAATGGGAAAAAAGCATCAGAAGCCATCACAGCCCCTTTAAGGTCAAAGCCAAACAATTTCGCTTTATCTATAGCTTGCTTCAACGCATCTACTCGAGAAGTTTGCCCTACTCCACTCGCTAAAAGTTGCCTACCTTTAGCCAATACAATTGCATTCGATTTGCTGTTTTTCACAATTTTATTTGCAAAGAGCATATCTGCCACTTCGTCTTGTGTCGGAACTTTATGAGTCACCGTTTTCAAATCAGCAGTCGTTTCAATATTCAGGTCTTTTTCCTGAACTAAAACGCCATTGAGCAAAGAGCGGAATTGTTTCTTTAGCAATTTAGTTTCTTTGCGTACAAGAATGATACGATTTTTCTTTTGCCCTAGAATTTCAAGAGCATCTACATCATAATCGGGTGCAATGATTACTTCAAAAAATATCTTATTGATCTCCTCAGCCGCTTCTTTATCAATCACTGCATTGGTTATCAGCACTCCTCCATAAGCCGATACCGGATCACCGGCAAGTGCATCTTTCCATGCCTCCAACACAGTAGGGCGTGAAGACAAACCGCATGCATTATTATGTTTCAACACAGCAAAAGTCACGTCCTCAAATTCATCAATCAATTCAACTGCAGCATTGATATCAAGCAAGTTGTTATAAGAGATTTCTTTCCCATGAATCTGATCGAAGACAGCGTCAAGATCGCCATAGAAATAGCCCTTTTGATGAGGATTTTCCCCATATCGAAGCATTTTCTGATCATTTGCTGAACAGCGGAAAGCAGAGCCTTCTTCTTTATCAAAATAATTAAAGATAGCTGAGTCATAGTGAGAAGATACCGCAAATGCTTCTTTAGCCATCCAACGGCGTTCTTCGAGAGAAGAATTTGCTCCATGCTCCATAAGCATGTCAAGCAATGGTTTGTATTGCAATTGGGAAGCAACGATAACCACATCATTATAATTTTTAGCAGCTGCACGAATAAGAGAAATACCGCCTATATCAATCTTCTCAATCACCGAAGCATCATCCGCTCCCGAAGCAACAGTAGCTTCGAAAGGATATAAATCGACAATAACGAGATCGATCTCAGGTATTTGATATTCTTCAATCTGCTGTTTATCTTGCTCCAAATCACGACGACAAAGAATGCCTCCAAAAATTTTAGGATGCAATGTTTTCACCCTCCCACCCAAAATAGATGGATATAGTGTTAAATCTTCTACCGCCTTGCATGGAAATCCCAATGATTCAATAAATTGGCGAGTTCCACCCGTAGAAAGAAATTCAACTCCATCTTCGTGGAGCTTGGTTATGATTTCATCTAACCCTTCTTTATGATAAACCGACACAAGTGCGGTTTTAATCCTCTTTAATCCAGACATTTAACTGCGTATTAAGTATTTGACGTGCAAAGTTACAAAATAAACTTTTATCACGCATTATAAACAAGGTGTGAATTAATACTAAAAAAGCGTCGGTCTACAAGGTGTTGACCGACGCTTACTGTATTTAGCTATATATCACATCAAAACATTACCATATAGACACTCGTTTTTCGACAGGAAGGAATAAAGAATCTTTCTCTGTAATGCCGAATGCATCGTACCAAGCAGCAATATGAGGCAAGGCTCCATCAACGCGCCATTGCCCCAATGAATGCGGGTCTATTTTAGTTAAGCGAAGGATTTCTTCCGGCCTGATATTGCCAGCCCAAACATTTGCATAAGCTAAGAAGAAACGCTGTTCAGGTGTAAATCCGTTTTCCTTCTTTAGTGGAGCACTTGCAGTAACATGTTCAAATGCCTGATATGAAACTTGCAGACCACCATGATCTGCAATATTTTCACCTAACGTAAACTTTCCATTTGCATGCACACCCGGAGCAACTTGAATGCTGTCAAAGAAATTAGCCATAACGGCAGTACGAGCTTCAAAGTTCTTAGCATCTGCTTCAGTCCACCAATCTTTCAAATTACCATCTTTATCATATTGACGTCCTTGATCATCAAATCCATGAGTCATCTCATGTCCGATTACGACACCAATAGCACCATAATTAAATGCATCATCGGCTTTCATATCAAAGAAAGGATATTGCAAAATTCCTGCCGGAAAACAAATTTCATTAGTAGTCGGATTATAATAAGCATTTACCGTCTGAGGAGTCATCAACCACTCATCTTTATCTACAGGCTTCCCGGCTTTAGCAACCATTTCAGCGTGTTCCCATCCGTTTGCCCTCTCTATGTTTGCCCAATAAGAATCATTCTTTATTTCAAGAGAAGAATAATCTTTCCATTTGTCCGGATATCCAATTTTTACGTGAAAAGCAGCGAGCTTTTCAAGCGCTTTCTTCTTCGTAGCATCGCTCATCCAACTTAATCCTTTAATACGTTCGCCTAAAGAAGTTTGCAAGTTCTTCACTAAAGCCACCATACGTTCTTTAGCAGCTGCAGGAAAATACTTCTCCACATACATCTGCCCCACGGCTTCACCTAAGGAACCATTAATGGTATTCACGCCACGTTTCCAACGAGGTTGTTGTTCTTGCTTTCCCGACATCGTTTTGCCGAAGAAATCAAAATCCTGTTTTGCTAAGGCATCACTCAAATACGACGCAGAAGAATTAATCAGATTCCACTGTAAATAAGCGATCTGATCCTCCAAAGCAACAGAGTTGATCACCTCACTCACCTCTTTTATAGCACCCGGTTGCCCAATATTCACCTCTTTGAGGTTATTCAAACCAGCAGTCGAAAAGAACTCATCCCAAGCAAAAGGAGCAAACTCTTTTTTAAGTTCTTCCATTGATTTCTTATTGTAGTTTGCATGTGGATCACGTAGTTCTACTTGAGAGCGAGATGATTTGGCTAAACGAGTCTCGATATTCATAACCGCTTTAACCGCCTTTTGAGATGCAGCTTCATTGTATCCCGCAAGCTGAAACATCTTAGCTATATGAGCTTGATACTTCTCACGAATCTCTTTCGTTTTCGCATCATTTTCTAAATAATAATCACGCTCACCCATACCTATTCCTCCTTGGTAAGTGTGAACCATATTCATAGAACTGTTCATATCATCCGCACCCACGTATACATTGAAATAAGGAGAGATCCCTTTCTTCTCCATTTCGGCAATCATCGGGTATATCTCAGCTTTGCTCTTTAAAGATGCAATTTTCTCTAGTTCAGCCTTTATCGGTAGAATTCCCTCTTTGTTTAGTCTCACACTATCAAGAGCCATGTTGTACAAGTCTCCGATTTTCTGCGCAACAGTGCCCGCATCATGTTTCTGCTTTGCAAGTCCTTCGATAAGTTCACGCAATTGCTTACGATTATTCTCTGCGAGCATATCAAATGAGCCAAAACGTGAATATTCATCTGTGAGTGGATGCTTTTTCATCCATCCTCCATTGGCGAAATGATAAAAACTAGCTCCCGGAAGAGCCGTTGTGTCAAGGTTAGCAAGATCAATGCCAGTCGTTAGCGTGGCTTCTTTATTGCTGCTGCATCCTGTAGTCATAAGGCATAATGCAAGAATTGGTAAATAATTTTTCGCTTTCATTTTTCTAATAGCGCCAACGCCTCAATGCCTATGAGTGACATCTAAAACCTTAGCTTTCGTTATAGTTAATAATTCATTTTGATAAAAAACAGTTTCAGTCCTTAGTTTGTTCTCATTTCTTCCAACTCCAGAGTTCTCTTTTCCCACTCTTCCACAGTTTGTTCAAGCTGTTGCTTCAATTTTTGATGTTGTTCATAAAGGGCCATATCCGACGCTCCTACAGTTGTCGCCATCCTGGATTCCAAAATAGCAACGGCCGATTCTATCTGGTCTATTTCTGCTTCACAATCGGCAACTAACCGTTCTTGTTTTTTCAATTTCTTAGCAAGTTCTTTTTGAGCTTCATAAGAAAGCTTGTTTTCTGATGCCGCGGTCGGTTCAGCAACCGTTGCCGCTGCAGACGAAGACAACATTGGAGCTTTTTGCAATTCGTTCAGACTCTCCATCTTTTTCCTCTGCAAGAAATCATAAATACCGCCCAGATGTTCTTTCACCAAGCCTCCGCCGAACTCATATACTTTAGTCGCAAGACCATCAAGAAAATCACGGTCATGGCTCACTAATATTACTGTGCCATCAAATTCTCGAATAGCATCTTTCAACACATCCTTCGAGCGCATATCCAAATGGTTCGTCGGCTCGTCAAGAATAAGGAAGTTGACCGGCTGTAGCAATAGTTTTATCATAGCCAACCTACTTCGTTCACCACCCGAAAGCACCTTCACTTTTTTATCCGAGGCTTCACCTCCAAACATAAAAGCACCCAGTATATCACGTATTTTAGTGCGGATATCACCTACCGCCACATTATCAATGGTATCGAAAACCGTGCAGGTCTCATCAAGCATCTGTGCCTGGTTTTGTGCAAAGTAGCCTATCTGCACATTATGGCCAATAGTCAATTTGCCTTCAAAATCAATCTCACTCATAATACATTTTACCAGAGTAGATTTACCTTCACCATTCTTACCTACAAAAGCCACTTTTTCACCACGATTGATCGTAAGATTCACATCATGGAACACCACACGTTGCCCATACTGCTTCTTCACATCTTCGCAGATAATCGGGTAGCTGCCCGATCGGGATGCAGGAGGAAACTTAAGCCTCAACGAAGAGTTATCTTCTTCATCTATTTCTATTCGTTCTACTTTTTGAAGTTGCTTGATGCGACTCTGAACCTGCACCGATTTGGTTGCTTTATAGCGAAAACGCTCGATAAAATCCTCCGTGTCTTGTATTTGCTTCTGCTGATTTTCATAAGCGCGTTGTTGTTGTTCCCTACGTTCTTTGCGCAATACGACAAAGTCGTCGTAACAAACTTTATAATCGTATATTTGTCCACACGATATTTCAATAGTCCGAGTGGTTACATTATTTATAAAGGCACGGTCGTGACTAACAAGTACAACTGCATTGGCTCTGGTAGAAAGAAAAGACTCAAGCCATTGAATTGATTCTATATCAAGGTGATTTGTCGGTTCATCGAGTAATAGCACATCCGGTCTACGCAACAACAGCTTCGCCAACTCTATACGCATACGCCAACCACCGCTAAATTCTGAAGTCGGCCGACTAAAATCATCACGACTAAAGCCTAACCCCATTAATGTCCGCTCTATCTCCGCCTGAAAATTAGTTCCACCCATCATTAGAAAGCGTTCATTATCATGCGTAAACCGATCAATCAATTTATGATAGCTCTCTGATTCGTAATCCGTGCGATCAGCCAACTCCTGATTCATTCGTTCCAAGCCGGCTTGTAATTCAAATATATGTTCAAATGCCTGTTCGGCCTCTTCCATTACCGTATGATTGTCCGAAAGAATCATCACCTGAGGCAAATAGCCAATAGTCACATCTTTAGGCACAGCAATAATTCCTGCCGTAGGGTTCTGCAGACCTGCCAAGATTTTCAGCATGGTCGATTTCCCCGCTCCGTTTTTGCCGACTAAGGCTATGCGATCTTTCTTATTTATAACATAAGTGACATTGTCAAACAGTGGTGTGGCATTAAATTCCACTTTTAATCCTTCAATTGAAATCATTGATTTATACTTTTTTCGTGCGGCAAAGATAATGAATTAAGGGTAAAGAATATTATTTCAACTGAAGAAACAAAAAAGGTCAGCTTCATCAGCCAACCTTCTTTGTATTAATTCCATCCAATCAAAATAACTTAGCCGGATAATCTCCTGCGTCCACCAGCGACTGTATCTTATCTACCACTCCTTGGCGATCTTCAGCATACGTAACACCAAACCATTTAGATGTGGTGTCAAGAACCTTAACACGAGCTGTACCGTCATTTATAAGCTTGTTCACCATAAGCGGAATAAAATATTCAGATTTTAGATTTCCCATGTTTTCTTTCAAGAATTCTACAAAGTAGTCTTCTGAATACTTAAAATAATCGGGAGTAAAACCCCACATATTCATTGATACCGGTGTGTTATCAGCAATAGTAACCAGTTGAGCATTTTCATCCGTAAACGAAACTTTGCCGTCTATACGCTCTATCGCAGTACGTTCCACAACCGTAGTAAGATAACCTTCGGCATTTGTTTCACAAACACCACGAGCCACCGAACCGCTCTCAGAAAGAGTATTACCCACACGATAACCAACCATGCAATAATCATTCACTTTGCCATTCATCTCAGCTAAAGCCTTTCCAAGAACAGCAAAGCTATCACGGCCATAGAAGTCATCCGCATTGATCACTGCAAAAGGTTCTTGAATAACATCCTTACCCATGAGTACCGCATGATTGGTTCCCCAAGGTTTTACCCGATCAGCCGGACAAGCAAAGCCCGAAGGAAGAGAGTCCAATGCCTGAAACACCAATTCTACCGGTATGTGATTTTCATATTTACTCAAAATCTTATTTCTAAAATCTTGTTCAAAGTCTTTGCGGATAACAAAAACGACTTTACCAAATCCCCCACGGATAGCATCAAAAATAGAGTAATCCATAATAGTTTCACCGTTAGGACCAAGCCCATCAAGTTGTTTGAGTCCCCCATAACGACTGCCCATGCCGGCAGCAAGCACAAATAATGTTGGTTTCATACGTACCTTATTATATTAAAGATTAATTGTTTAGATTCCAATTGTCCGCAAAAGTACAAAAATAAGTTTCTTTAGAAGTCTAATTTTAGCTCATTTATTTCCGCTAATACATATTTAGAACGGATAGCCTATGGCAAGGTGCCAACCAAGTCCATCTTTGAAGTTCGGAATATTATAATATCCTTTACGCGATGTCTGATAAGGTACATGGATGCCCACTCCGCAATCTAAACGAATAACCAAGAACGACAGATCATATCGCAAACCGGCTCCTGTACCCAACGCTATTTCATCTGTCAACCCTTTCAATCCAAACTTTGCTCCGGGACGATCGGCATCATCTCTCAGCAACCACACATTGCCGGCATCAAGGAAAATCGCTCCATGCAAATCCTGTATTATTCTGAATCTATATTCTACATTTGCCTCAAACTTAATATCTCCGGTTTGATCAATATAAGAATATTTGCTATCACTGGCAGGCTGATAACTACCCGGGCCTATACTGCGAACAGTAAAAGCACGAATGCTATTTGCACCTCCCACATAAAATTGTTCACTGTAAGGCGCTACGTCTGAATTACCGTATGAATAGATGACTCCTCCGGCCAAACGAGTAGCCAATGATTGGTTTTTGTCAATTTTCCAGGTATACCTCACTTCAGAGTTTAGCTTAAGGAACTGAGCAAAAGATGCTCCCAACAAGTCTTTTTGTTCTCCAAAATCTCGTCCAAAGAGTCGATAAATACAAGACGTTATATTTCCGGCAGATGTGACTGTTGTCTCCCACCAGAGCCTATTCCTCATATTTCTCCGAGCAATATTATCATACGTATAGGTGTAACTCATCGATGGGATGAACTGATTGCTCAAACTCAAATATAAAGCACGATTCTCACTAGCAATAGTATTAAACAGAGCAGTCGTATCTCTCAAAACATTAAATGTTAACTTAAACGGCACAACCGTATGTTTGCTAACTCTTGTCGGTTTAAATACATAAGTTACATCCCCGCCAAAAGACAATATATTAAAATACTTCGCCCGATTCAGCTGAGTTGCATAAACATTGAATGTAGTACTTGCCGGAAAGTCATAATCCTTCTTACCGAGTCTGGGAAAAAGGATTTTCGGAATAGCCAAAGATGCCGAAACGCCCAATTCATAAGAGTTCATAAGTGAACTGTTTTGCCCGGCTTGTGAACCCGTTTGCCATTCATACGATCCCCTCACCCCTAACGTAAGATTTTCGCCACCACCAAACAGATTACGTTTCGTTACGCTTAATGAAGCTCCGGGACCCGTCTGATCATTACTTTTAGTTGTAACATTCAAGTTCAACTCTCCGTCAAGCGGTAAATCGTAAGCTGTTTTGATTTCCACATTCATCACATCGCAAGTATCGGTGCTATCCCGAGGCGCATAGTTCATCTCCACATACCGAAACATGCCAAGCTGAGTCATTCTTTCCTGCGTACGAGTATGCCTGATATAAGAGTATGTCTGAGCTGGTTGAAATCGAAGTTGCTTATAAAGCACAGCAGGCCGAACCTGTAACTTGTCACGATAATAGATTGATAAGCCCTTATACACCAGAGAATCGTCGGGTACTTCGCCATTGACTCCATACAATCGAACAGAAACATTACCAATGCTCCAACGCCTCAAAGCCTCTTTAGGCAGGCCGGATTTAGGAACGATTTTCATCGCAACCTTACCCGAAACCAATGTAGTATCCGCTAAAAAGCTAAAATAATCGGGACGATAATAGTAATATCCTCTATTGCGAAGTAAAGTGCTTAATCTGGTACGCTCCTCGTCGAGTGTTATTACATTGAATTGCCTGTCTTTATGCAAGAGAGTTCTTTGTTCCCCTGCTTGCAGAGTCTTAAGCAAATCAGCAGAAAAGCGTTCATACATAATCGTATCAATCAGATACGGATTCTTCATGTCTACCAAATATTGGATCTTCGCCTTTTTGGGGTTCTTTGTATCAGGAAGTATTTTATAACCCACAGTGCCATTGAAAAAGCCATAGTCGTGCAACAAGTTTGTGCCTGCTTTTGCATGAATAGCCGGATTAACAGTTGAAATTAAAACCGGCTTGCCTGCAAGAGCTTTAAAAATCCATTTGCCCATCCCCTTTTGGTGATTCACAAAAGCATTGTATATCCACAACCCATAAGGCAATGGAAAGCGCAAAGTTGAGCTACCTAGAATTGAATTATTGGGTGGAGTGGAAAGTGCTGCGCTCAGTTCAGTCATCGTTTCCTCACCGGCTCTATCTTTAGCTTCATTCTTAATTTCCATTTTCTTTTGTCCTGTGTACAGCACCTCGCCTTTAGGCAAATTGCGAGTGGTGGAGCAAGCAGTCAACAGGCACAACAGAGAGATGCAGTGAACAAGCAATGTCCACTTCTTCTTCCCACTCAGCCTCCAGCTTTTCATTTGCAAATCGATATGTTTATTTATCATTTCAATATTCATCAAACAATTATTTAAAGGCTATTTTTTCCGTCTGAAAATAAAGAGTTCTCCGAGACGATTCATTTTTTTACGCAACACGATACCCACGCCTGTTTCCGTTATTTCACCTTCAAAAACACTCTCGTAATTTTTATCATGGAAAATACGTACATAGCGTGTCCCGGAAGCATCCAAGCGATATTCCAACGATACATTATCAATGAATGATTGGGTTTCGTCTGCATTCTCTCCGGTAGAGATTGTCCCCCCTAATACAACTTGAAAACGGTCATTAAAGAATCTTTGAGCATACCGGAAATTGTAATCCGTACGCTTTCCTCCCACATCTGTATTGTCATAGTTTTCCATGGCGAAAGAAATATTCACCGTTTTCAGAGCAGCACCGGCCACATTGGCTATCTGATTTTGCAGAACGTTATTTAATGCAGCGCCCATATTAAGTCCCCCATTTTTATCTGTCCCCGAATTGGCCAGATAAATGCCCGTAGCCAACATCGCTATTGCTTGTTTACTTCGTTCTTCGGCCGACATGGCTGAGATCTCAGTTTGGGCATCTGCATCTTCAGGTGCTTCCAAATCAAATACTAACGATAAATTTTCCATTTGATTCTTCACAGCAATCGAAATATCAAAATTCACCATGCGAGATGAACCATCACTTCCCGATACGGAAGCCCGCACACGCTCTGTCGCCTTCAAGCTAAGATTAGGATCCATGGGGTTTCCCGTCCATTCCACATAACTACCATCATTAACAGCAAATTCCTTTAAGGGAATGACGGGTAAGGCATATTTCAGAATTCCTCCGGAAAGTGTATAGCGTCCTGAAAGTCTCAAATCTCCATGCGGAGAATACTGCAAAGATAGATCTCCGCCTCCCTCTAACTCCACACGACTACTACGATCCGGGCTCAAATCAGCCTTTAGACGAACTGCCGGATCAATATGTAATGTCACCAGCATATCAAGCCCTCCCAAAGAAATCGTCGGTTCCTCTTCTTTCTTTTGCGAAAGCGTATCGTTAAATGAAGTAAAGGTTACCAAGTCTCCCAAACGATCCTGCACAGTAAGTGGAGAATCCCTCAAGACATACGTGACATTCGTATTGCCCCGAACATTCATATTTCCTCTCATCACAAGAGCATTCAAAGGCCCCCTGATCGTCGCATCCAAATCAACAAACAGTTTGCCATAAATCAAACTTTCATTTGTACGCGGGGCATCAAGCAAAGTATAATTATTAGCTTTCATCGAAAGGTTGGCAGTTGGAGTACTCAATTCTTTAAAGTCGACATAACCATCTATGGTAAACGGATTCTTACTCGTAGTAGAGATCGCAAATTTATCAAACTCCATACGGCTATTCACTATTTTCACCGGACGATTATCCAACCAATAACGAGCACCTGCTTGTCGGGCAAACACCGAAACACTATCAAGCATCAGTTCTCCGTTCATCAAAGGTTTGGCCGATTGACCGGATAAATGAAGATTGCCATCCAAATCTCCTGAAAAAGCAACCACCTGATCAGGAACAAACATGTTGGCTATACGCAATGGAAAGTGCTCCAACGTACTATTTATATCCATGCTATCTTTCACTCCCGACCTATATTCACCATTTACCGTCATCACTTCTGTG
>DBTL01000113.1 GCA_002307035.1 Bacteroides sp. UBA1317 | reverse complement strand
AGAGTGGATAGTTGCTATTACGGTCCGGCTTATCGACAGATTCAGTTGAGCAATGGCGATAAACTTCACGAGGCGGGATTTAAGGGACAAGGCATGACGATTGCGGTGATTGACGCAGGATTTCATAATGCAGATCAAATTGAGGCGATGAATAATATACGTGTGCTTGGTGTGAAAGATTTTGTGAATCCGGATGGTGATCTTTTTGCAGAGAGTAGTCATGGATTGAAGGTACTTTCGTGCATGGCGATGAATCAACCGAATGTAATGGTTGGTACCGCTCCGGAAGCATCGTATTGGTTACTGCGTAGCGAGGATGAATATTCAGAGAATTTGGTAGAACAGGATTATTGGGCAGCAGCTCTTGAGTTCGCCGACAGTGTAGGAGTAGATGTTGTTAATACCTCTTTGGGTTATTATGCGTTTGATGATAGAACGAAAAACTACAACTATCGCGATCTGAATGGCGCTAATGCCTTGATGTCTCGCGAGGCATCGAAAGCGGCAGATAAGGGAATGGTTGTGGTTTGCAGTGCCGGAAATGCAGGCTCCGGTCCATGGAAAAAAATCACTCCTCCGGCAGATGCGGATAATGTGATTACAGTGGGAGCCGTTGGAAAAAATGGTGTACTGGCCGCTTTCTCTTCTATTGGCAACACAGCCGATAATCGGATTAAGCCCGACGTGGTAGCTGTGGGGTTGACCTCGGATGTAATGGACACGAATGGAGTGGTAGGAAGGGCTAACGGAACTTCGTTTGCATCACCTATCATGTGTGGCATGGTGTCGTGCTTGTGGCAGGCTTGTCCGCAACTAACCGCTAAACAGGTGATAGAACTGGTGCACCAAGTGGGTGATCGGGTCGATTTCCCTGATAATATCTATGGATATGGGGTACCCGACCTGTGGAAAGCTTATCAGACAACTCTCAAACAGTGATTAAAATAGTATTTATCTAATGAGTATCGGTATGGAAACTCCTCTTTCTCTCTTTGATCTGAATGCATTGGTGAAACGCAGTTTGTCGCAATGTCTGCCCGATGAGTATTGGGTGCAGGCGGAATTGAGCGATGTGCGGTCTAATGCTACGGGGCATTGCTACCTGGAGTTCATACAAAAAGATCCTCGAAGTAATAACCTGATAGCTAAGGCGCGTGGTACAGTTTGGGCGAATGTATACAGAATGCTGAAGCCTTATTTTGAAGAAGCAACAGGACAAGCTTTTACATCGGGTATAAAAGTTCTGGTCAAGGTCACTGTGGAATTTCATGAGTTATACGGGTATAATCTTACGGTTTGTGATATAGACCCCACCTATACATTGGGCGACATGGCGCGTCGTCGTAGAGAGATACTGAAACAGCTCGAAGAAGAAGGGGTACTCACCTTAAATAAGGAACTCGAGATACCTGTGCTTCCTCAGCGAATAGCAGTCATCTCCTCATCTACTGCTGCCGGATACGGTGATTTCTGTCATCAGTTACAAAACAATTCTCACGGATTTTTTTTCTATACAGAGTTGTTTCCGGCATTGATGCAAGGTAATCAGGTAGAAGAGTCGGTGTTGTCGGCACTGGATGCTGTAAATGCGAGGATGCATCAATTCGATGTGGTGGTAATTATCCGTGGTGGAGGAGCCACTTCCGATTTGTCTGGCTTTGACACTTATCTGCTTGCGGCTTCTTGCGCACAGTTTCCGTTACCTATTATAACGGGTATCGGGCACGAACGAGACGATACTGTACTCGATTCAGTGGCGCATACACGGGTAAAGACGCCAACAGCGGCTGCCGAGTTTCTTATTAACCGGATGGAGGAAGCTGCTGACTTGCTCGATAACCTGTCTGAACAATTAAGGGCAGGGGTGCTCTTGCGCCTGGAGCAAGAAAAACGTCGACTGTGGGTATTGCAAAATCGAATACCGTCATTCGTTTCCTCACGTCTTTCGGAAGCGAAGATGCAGTTGTTGACCACAAAGAAAGACTTGTCTCAGGCAGTAACATCCTTGTTTACCAGACAAAAGCATCACTTGGAACTGTTGCATCAACGGGTAAACGATGCTTCCCCTGAACGTTTACTGAAGCGTGGATATAGCATCACGTTGAAAGACGGGAAAGCAATAATAGATGCCACACAGCTTGCTGAGGGAGATGTACTTACTACCCGCTTGGCAAAAGGAGAAGTGAATTCGACTGTAACAACTAAAAACGTTTAATAATATATAGACTTATGGCAGCTAAAAAAGAAACGTATTCTCAGGCAATTGAGCGGTTAGAAAAGATTGTTCGTCAGATAGATAACAATGAACTGGATATTGATCTTCTGAGTGAAAAGATTAAGGAAGCCAATGAAATTATAGCATTTTGCTCAGCTAAACTCATGAAAGCAGATGCTGAGATCGAAAAATTGCTCGAAGAAAAGCGGCAATCTGAATAATATAAGTTATTTTTGTTCTCTCAAAGAGAAATGACTAATTACTAAATGAAATGAAAGAAATAGACTGGTCGAATCTGTCATTTGGATACATAAAGACGGATTATAATGTGAGAATCAATTTTCGGGATGGTGCTTGGGGCGAATTGGAAGTAAGCAGTAGTGAATATATTAATATGCACATGGCGGCTACTTGTTTACACTATGGTCAAGAAGCATTCGAGGGATTAAAGGCTTTTCGTGGTAAGGATGGTAAGATTCGTATCTTCCGTTTGGAGGAAAATGCGGCTCGTATGCAGGCTACTTGTCAGGGCATCATGATGGCGGAGCTTTCTACTGAACGTTTCAGAGAGGCTGTGCTGAAGGTGGTTAAGTTGAATGAACATTTTGTGCCGCCTTATGAAAGTGGTGCTTCTCTTTATATTCGTCCGTTATTGATTGGAACAGGTGCACAGATTGGTGTACATCCGGCCGATGAATATCTATTTCTGGTGTTAGTCACGCCGGTAGGCCCTTATTTTAAAGGTGGTTTCTCTACGAATCCGTACGTGATTGTACGTGAATTTGATCGTTCGGCACCACTCGGCACAGGCATTTACAAAGTGGGTGGCAATTATGCCGCCAGTCTGCGTGCTAATAAGCTTGCTCATGATTTGGGTTATGCCAGTGAATTTTATCTGGATGCTAAAGAGAAAAAATACATTGATGAATGTGGCGCAGCCAACTTCTTCGGTATTAAAGAAAATACATATATTACTCCACTTTCAACTTCTATTTTGCCTTCTATCACCAATAAGAGCTTGATGCAATTGGCTGAAGATATGGGGTTAAAAGTAGAGCGTCGTCCCGTTCCGGAAGAAGAATTGAGTACTTTTGAAGAAGCCGGTGCATGTGGCACGGCGGCGGTAATTAGTCCGATTCAGCGTATTGACGATTTGGATAACAAAAAGTCATATGTTATTTCTAAAGATGGTAAACCGGGACCTGTTTGCACCAAGCTTTATAATAAGTTAAGAGGCATTCAATATGGTGATGAACCCGACACGCATGGTTGGGTGACGATTGTGGAATAAAAATCAAGAAATGAATTATAAAATAACGACTCTGGCCGAGAACTGTGTTTACGGTAAGGGCTTACAGGGAGAGCATGGGCTTTCCCTGCTTGTTGAAACAAAGAAACATAAAGTGCTGTTCGATACCGGAGCTTCGGATCTATTCATGCGCAATGCCCGCTTGTTGGGAATCGACTTAACAGAGGTAGATTATGTGGTGCTTTCTCATGGGCATCGTGATCATACAGGCGGTTTGCATCATTTTCTGGAGATGAATAAGAAAGCAAAGGTGGTTTGTAAGCGTGAAATCTTTCGACCAAAGTTTAAGAATGAACATGAGAACGGTCTAAGGCATCCTGAGACGTTAGACAGGAATCGCTTTCTGTTTATTGAGGAGAATGCTGAAATAGTACCGGGAGTGTTTGTCTTTCCACAAATAAAAATTGTGGATAAAGTCGATACTCACTTTGATCATTTCTTTACGGAGGTAAATGGGGAGCTAAAGCCGGATACGTTTGAAGACGAACTGGTCTTAGTACTGAAAGGGGAAAAAAGCGTTTCGGTGATTAGTGCCTGTTCGCATCGTGGAATAACGAACATGATACGAGTGGTACAAGAAGCATTTCAGGGATTAAGTCCGAAGCTGCTTCTTGGTGGCTTTCACATACACAATGCAGAAAACGAGAAGTTTAATGTTATTTCGGCTTTTCTAGGAGTGAACCTGCCTAAACGCATGGGTGTTTGCCACTGTACGGGCGTTGATAAGTATGCTTTATTCCGTCAGCAGTTTAATGATCGCGTGTTTTATAATTATACCGGTTGGGTAGAAACGATTTAAATAAATGGGAAAGAATAAACTACAGAAGTTTGCCGATATGGCAGAATATCCGCATGTGTTTGAGTATCCATATTCTGTGGCGGAGAATGTTCCTTTTGAAATGAAGGGTAAATGGCACGAAGACTTCTTTAAGAATGACAATCCGATTGTGCTCGAATTAGGCTGTGGCCGAGGTGAATATACCGTAGGGCTCGGCAAGATGTTTCCTGATAAAAACTTCATCGCGGTAGACATAAAAGGTGCCCGCATGTGGAGTGGGGCTACCGAAGCTCTTGAAGCTGGTCTGACAAATGTGGCTTTTCTACGTACCAACATAGAAATTATTGATCGCTTCTTTTCTGAAGGAGAAGTGAGTGAGATATGGCTTACTTTTTCTGATCCACAGATGAAGAAAGCGACCAAGCGGTTGACTTCCACTTACTTCATGGAGCGCTACCGAAGATTCTTAAAGCCGGATGGTATCATCCATCTGAAAACGGACAGTAACTTCATGTTTACGTATACCAAATACATGATTGAGGAAAATAAACTGCCTGTTTTATTTCTTACGGAAGATTTGTATCACTCCGATTTGGTGGATAATATTCTGGGAATCAAGACCTATTATGAACAACAATGGCTCGATAGGGGTTTAAGTATTAAGTATATTAAGTTCTTGCTTCCACAATCAGGCGAACTTAAAGAACCTGAAGTGGAAATAGAACTGGATTCGTATCGCAGCTACAACCGTAGTAAGCGTAGCGGACTTAACACGGCTAAATAATTATAATTATGACTATATATCCGAAACTTATATTGGATGCACTGGCAACGGTGCGTTATCCCGGTACCGGAAAAAACCTCGTTGAGGCTGGTATGGTAGAGGATAACATTCGTATTGATGGAATGAAAGTTTCATTCTCTCTATTGTTTGAGAAACCGACCGATCCTTTTATTAAATCGGTGGTGAAAGCAGCCGAGACAGCCATACTTACTTATGTGAGCAAAGAGGTTGAAATAGAAGGCAATATTAGCGTGAAGAGTACGCAAGCACCACGTCCTGAAGTTGGTAAATTGTTGCCTCAAGTGAAGAATATTGTGGGTATCTCTTCAGGAAAAGGGGGTGTGGGTAAATCTACCGTTTCTGCAAATCTGGCTGTGGCTTTAGCGAAACTGGGATATAAGGTTGGTTTGCTTGATGCGGATGTGTTTGGCCCTTCTATGCCAAAAATGTTTCAGGTGGAAGATGCCCGTCCGTATACTGAAAAAGTGAATGGCAGAGAATTAATTATTCCGGTAGAAAAATATGGAGTTAAACTTCTCTCTATGGGCTTCTTTGTAGATCCTCAACAAGCTACACTTTGGCGCGGTGGGATGGCGAGCAATGCTTTGAAGCAGTTGATAGCCGATGTGCAATGGGGGGATTTAGATTATTTCTTGATTGATCTTCCTCCGGGAACAAGTGATATACATCTTACTGTGGTACAAACATTGGCCATGACCGGCGCTGTGGTGGTAAGTACGCCGCAAGCCGTAGCTTTGGCAGATGCTCGTAAAGGCATCAACATGTTTACCAACGAGAAGGTGAACGTGCCTATCCTTGGTTTGGTAGAAAATATGGCATGGTTTACTCCGGCTGAATTGCCCGAGAATAAATACTATATCTTTGGGAAAGAAGGTGCTAAAAAGTTAGCCGAAGAGATGAATGTACCCTTATTAGGTCAAATTCCTATTGTACAGAGCATTTGTGAAGGTGGTGATAATGGTACTCCTGTGGTACTGGATGAAGATTCAATGATTGGTCGGGCATTTCTTTCTCTTGCTGCCAGTGTTGTTCGTCAGGTAGATCGCCGAAACGTAGAAATGGCTCCAACTAAAATAGTGGAGATGCACTAACAGTAACGTCTGTTGGCCTTTTGCAAAAATAATAGAAGTCACGCACTCTCTTATGTCACTTTTTATAGTAAGCTTTGGAGAGTGCGTGACTTTTTAATTGAGCCTAAATGAGATAGGTATAGTATATTTGACTTTAACCACTTCTCCTTTGTTCTTGCCGGGTACCCATTGAGGCATGCTCATAATTACACGTATAGCCTCTGCATCTATTGAAGGAGATACACTACGTATGATAGAAGGTGAAGTGACATTCCCTTGTTCGTCAATGAGCATTTGAAGGATAACCCGCCCTTGCGTTTTGGCTCTTTGTGCATCTACGGGATATTTTATAGTCTTGGCTATGTAGCTCATTAGAGCTTCTTGCCCGCCAGGATATTTAGGCATTTCGTCTACTACCTGATATACAGATTGGTTTGTTGAAGGCACTTGTTCGGAAGCATATCCTACAACTATGCATTCTGGTAGATTATTGTTTTCGATTTCTTTAGGCTCTTTCTCCAGATTGAAACTTATCGGTATGGTGTACTTCACACTGACTACTTCTCCCTTTTGTTTGCCGGGTATCCATTTGGGCATAAGTGATATGACCCTTAAAGCTTCTGTGTCTAACTCGGGCGATATACTACGTACTATGTGTGTATCGCTGATACTACCATCTTTTCCCACTACAAATTGGGCAATAACACGTCCTTGTATTTGCTGATTCTTTGCAGTAGCAGGATACTTTATATTCTGTGAAAGGAATCCTATTAGTGCTTGTTGTCCTCCCGGATATTCAGGCATTTGTTCCACTACTGTAAAAGCGGGATCTCTACCATCTCCTTTCTTTAAAGAGTCTTTTGTATTTATCGTTTCTGATATAGCTAATGCCTTATATTCGGAAATATCATTGGTTAGATCCTCGGAAGAGCTATTTATTTCTGAGCTTAACGTGAGGTCGGGGAGCATTTCATCAGCAATCTTTTTTGTTGTCCGTGCTACTGATTCAATATTGCTGATAATCAGAAGTAAGACAGCCAATGGGAGAAATAATAGATATTTTGTCCTTCCAATGGCTTTGGAGCGTTTTTTATTCATCATTTTTATTCGATTTTTTAAAGGTAAAACATTAAAACTATTATATAAAGTTGCTGCAGCCTTAGTTTGACGGGTTAGTCCCAAAAGGTGGTACTGATAGGTTTGACTATCGTGTCCGCTCTCCAATACTCGATTGTCTGCCATGTATTCCAGATTGCATCTTATCTCACGCTTCAAAAGCCATGCAAAAGGATTGAACCAACAAACAACACAAGCTAGTTCGCTAAAGACGACATCAACGGAATGCCATTGGCGGACGTGAGCTTGTTCGTGCATCAGAATTTCTTTAAGTTCGTTCTCTGTATGAGACTCTTGATCGACGAATATCCATCTAAAAAAAGAAAAAGGGCCGATGGGGCGATCAAGTAAGTAAACTTGTGTATTTTCCATTGTTGTCTTGCGGCATCGCATTGCGAGTCTCAAGATGCTGAATAATTGTACGAGGAATCGTATGAATAGCAGTGCCAACACTCCCCAATAAATGTATCCGAATGAGGAAGACAGGAGGTTTTGCCAATTGATGGCTTGTGTTTCGGTTTGCATGCCGACAGTTACTTCAGGTAGCACCATAGTCGCATATAAATCGGCCATGCCTACCATTGGCTCACTCTCTTTAATCCATTCTTCTATGTTCATCATGGGATAGAGCGTTGAAACAAGGAAGAAGCCAATGAGTGCCAGTCGGCGCCACTGAAAGAAGGTGTCTTTATAGAAAAACAACCGATAGAAGGCGTAGAATAAAATGAGAGCGACGTTTACTTTCAGAAAGTAGGTTAATTCAGGGCTCATACGATTCTCTTTTAATCAGTTACTGATCTTTTCTTTTCTCAATCATTTCGATGATCTCTTTCAAGTCTTGGGCCGAAATCTTCTGATCTTTGGCAAAGAAGGATACCATCTCTTTATAAGAGTTTTCAAAATAGTTTTGAACGACATTGCCTACAAACGTACGTTTGTATTCACTTTGCTTGATAGCCGGAGAGTAGCGATACAAGTTGCCTATGCGTTCCGGCTTTACATAACCTTTGCGCTCCAGATTCTTTACGATAGAAGCTACAGTGGTGTAGGGTGGGGCCGGCTTTTGATACTTGGCTACGATATCTTTAACGATGCAACTTTCCAACTCCCAAATATAAATCATCACTTCTTCTTCTTGTATACTTAACTTTTCCATATCTCTTTCTTTTGGTTACGATTATATCGCAAACTTACGAATAATTCGTAGAAAACTATTATGAGATGGGTTAAATAAGATTAATGAGGAAGAAAATTCTGATAATAAGGTATTTTTCTAGTGTGAAGGAGATATATTACTCTGTTTTATCTGTTATGACCAACTTGTTTTTTAGCTCTTTGTATTTTTCGATAACATGTTTGCGGCTCATGATGATTTGCCAGCGGTATACCCAACAAGTGGTGAGGAAGTAGATTCCTGCTTGCAGCCACAATGCTTTATATTCAAAGGATACATCGCTTAGCGTAGCTCCCATATTGTTGATGCGAACAAAGCCATTGATTCCGAAGGTTGATGGGAAGATATAGGAAAAGTATTTCCAGAATGCAGGTATAGAAGCTCCAGGCCATGAGATGCCGGAGATAAATAGAAGAGGTACAGAGGTGAAGACAAAGAGTAACATGCATGTTTCGCGATTGCGAATAGCAATGGATGCAGTCATAGCAAAGAATATGCAAGCAGCCAAATAGGGGAGTATAAAAGGTATCAGGTCATTGTTTTGTCCAATCTGATTGAGACTAAACATGCGAGGGACCGCGAAGAGTACATAAAATGAGACGACTGCGTATACCATAAAATAACTGAGACCTTTACCAAGCACAATGCGGAGAGTCCCATTGTAATGGCGGTTGATGGGCACTAAGTCTTTAAAGCGATTTTGTTCGCGAGCGGTTCCGGCAGATAATCCAACTCCCAATAATAAGGTTTGTTGTAGAATTAATATTAATACGGCGGGGATGAGAAAAGCGGCAAAGCCATTGGTTGGATTGAACATGGCCACATCCTCGTATTCAATAGGATAGGTACTGATTTCATCTTGACGGTTAGTGGTGTTGCCTAAGCGGAGAATCTTAATATCTTTGTTCATATCAAGAGATACAGCCGTATTGGCTGTCAATAAACTCTTATAGTAAAGTAATCCGCTCATGTCGCTATAGAGGCTGACTTTTGTTTGAATGCCACGCGCAATGTTGTCACTAAAGTCTGCCGGAATGTAAATAATGCCATAACCCTCTCTCTCTCTTAACATCAGCTTAGCTTCCTCCATATCACTACAGTACGATACAATCTTTACGTCGGGTGTAGCGTCTACTTTTCTCAGGTATTCTCGGCTGGTGGAGGTACGCGAGTTATCTACAACCATAGCGGGAACTTCTCTCACAACTTCGTTTGTGTATATGAAACCATAAAGCAATGGATACATTAAAGGGACTAAGATGAAAAAAATTAAAACGCCCTGATCGCTAAACGTAGTACGGAACTCTCGCTTCCAGATATAAAAGAGGTCATTGATGCCTTCTGTTATTTTGTCTTTGAGTTTTATCTCTTTCATTAGGGCATGTATTTGTAGTATATTAAAGCTTCTTTTAGGCGGTGAATCACAGTAAAAGGTAGCATCATAAAGATAAGGAGTGCCATGTAATTGGACCATGAATAAGCCATACTGTAACCATTCAATGCCTGATCGACATAGATAAGAAAGTAATGTCTTAGCGGAAATAAATTACTCAATCCCTGTAGTACAGGATGCATAGCCATTACGGGGAATGAAAAACCGGATATGGAGAATGAAATCACTCCCCACAGCGAAGCAAAGCTTAAGCCCAACCGCAAAGAGGGAAATGTGCCAATCATGATCACGCCACAGCATTGCGATGCCAGCACCAGTAGCAAAGTTGCCAATATCATGGGAATGATTCCGCTGTTGCATGGAAAGTGAAGATATCCATACAGGTAGACATTATAAAAAATACCCATAATGAAGAATATCACCGTGTGGGGGAGCAATTTGCCTGCTAGAGAAATGTAGATGGAGTTATGACCCATTCGCAACCATTCGCGGGCTGTGCGATCTTTTATTTCCACGCCGATAGAGTAGACTGTTATCATAAATATCATGAGCATTAAAACTCCGGGAACAAGCGTGTTGCACAGGTAAACCGAATAGTTTAACCAAGGGTTGTTTATGGGGTGTGTATCAATAACGATGGGTTGAAGGAAAGCCATTGCCTGTTCTTCGGTAGCTCCTTTGGCGTAGAGCACTGAGCGTGATGCGGCACCCGAGGCTAGTTCGCCCATCATTTTCATGTCTTTGAAGAGCAATGAACCGGCGATCAGGTAAGAATTATTGGTGTAGAAAGAGAGCTTGGGTTGGCGTTGACTCTGGGCTTTGGAAGATAAGCCAGTAGGTATGTAGAAGAAACCGTATATCTCTCCTTTTTGCATAGCTGAGCGAGCTTCGCTTACGCTGTTGTAGTTGGCCACAATGCCGGTCTGGCTGAAGGCATCAAGGTTGCGAAGAAGTTGGCGCGAGGTTGCACTATTATCTAAATCTACAGTTCCAACAGGTAGGTCTGTGGGTAACCCCGCTTCCATTAATGTAGTGAAGAATATATAGCAAAATAAAGGAGCAATGACCATGCAAAAGAGATAAAGGGGGCGCGACACCAGTCGTCGACATTCCCGTTTCATGACAAGCCAAAGCGCTGTGTATTTATTTTCTCTCTCTTCCATTTTAAATGAGTTTCTAACTGCTTATTTTTTTTTCAAAATGACCGACATGCCCGGGCGAAGACCTTCTACTTTCTCGAGCGGGAGAGCTTTTACTTCGAACGTTTTTAAATCAAATTGTCCTGTTGTTTTTGTTGCTTTCCAGGCGGCATAAGTGCCTATGTCTTTTAGATAGTAGACTTTTAATTTGACTATTTTGTTGTCCATGGCCGGGATGAACGCTTCAAACTCTGTACCCATGGTAAGACCTTTGAGTAAATCTTCACGCACATTGAATGTGACCCACATGTCGTCGAGTACAGATACATTCATGATGGGAGCACCGGTACCAACCAGTTCTCCTAATTTTGGAAAGATCTCGGATACTTCACCTTTTGTTTGAGCAATGAGGTACGTCTCTTTTACGTAAGATTCTACTTCAGCCACAGCTCCCTTTGCCCGATTTACAAGAGCCACAGCGGCTAATTTATCTTCTCGTTCAGCTCCGTTCTTTGCCATTGTATATTGTGCTTTCGCTGCTTTTTCGGTAGCTATGGCAGCATTTCGTTGAGCGGAAGCCTCATCAAACTTTTGTGCGGACATCACTCCTTGGTCAAAAAGATTTTTCACCCGTTTGTATGATTTCTCTGCAATATCAACTCCGGCACGTGCTTTCTGCCACATCTCGTAAGCTGTTTGTATTTGTTCTTGGCGTGCACCTTTAATCGCTTTTTCATTTTGTGCTTGTGCTGCATCTTCGGCGGCTTGTGCTTGTGTCATTTTAGCCACGACATCAGGTGCTTCAATGATCGCAAGCGTATCTCCTGCATTTACTGCTTGGCCTTCTTTTACGCGGAATTCCAGTATGCGCCCCGGAACTTTACTCGATACTCGATATTCGGTGACTTCTGCTTGTCCTTGAATGATTTCGGGCCCTTTTCTGAGCATGAAGAATCCTGCTATTGCAACCAAAATGATGATTCCCAATAGAGTGAGAAATGCAAGCAGCATATTGCTGTTTTGTGATTTTTGTGAAGCCATATCTTTGTTCATTTATCGTTTAAGTATTGATACGTTGATTTTCTTATTTAAGAGTTCCAAGAGATTTTTGCAGATAGATTTCTGTGAGCTTAACATCAATTTGAGCATCTATCTTCTCTGATTGGGCAGAGAGCCATGCTGTGTGTGCTTCGAGCACATTGCTAGGTGGAATAACTCCTTCATCAAAACCCAAAGTTGCGTAGCGCAGATTTTCATTGGCTTTCTCTAAGTTTTTCTTTGCCATCGTGAGCTTTTTGGCTGCTTCATTCACTTTAAACGCCGACTGGCTTACCTGAAGTTCGATCTTTTCTTTTGCATCGTCCAGTTCGTATTGCTTTATGCGAGCTTCTGCTTTGGCAGCCTTCACTTTGTACGTACCTTCTCCCCAATGCCAGATGGGAACCTGGACCATGACACCTACATTCCACATTCCACGGAATTTGTTTTCAAAGCCATTGTACATAGAAGGGTTTGTAACAAGATAGTTTCCTAGTAAAGCCACAGATGGAAGGTGTTCTGCTCGGGTTACATTTACTTTTTGCTTATATATCTGGGTTGCCAGTTCTAGGCTACGAAGTTCGGAACGATTGGCATAAGCTGTTTCAAGAGAGTAAGTATTGTTGGTCAGTGTCACGGGGATGTCTTCTATTTGCTCGTCGAATAAAATTATTGGTGCCGAAAGATCGAGCCCACAGATTTGGCACAATAGCATTTTAGCCAAGCTGAGGCCATCTTCTACTTTGGTAAGTGTCATCTCCGCCTCGTTCACCTTTACTTTCACTGATAAACCATCGGCTTTTGTTGCTACGCCTTCGGCAATCATTTTGTCTATATCACCTTCCAACTTTTGGAGTAATTTGAGGTATCCTTCTGCCAGATTTTTCTTATTAATAAGTGAAACTACTTGCCAATAGGCTTGGTCTGTACTAAGGATAACTTCTTGCATGCCGGTGTTGTGCTGTTGGCGGGCCAACTCTTCGGCGTATTTTGTTATTTTGTTGTAAGCACGAATCTTTCCTCCCACGTACAGAGGTTGGGTCAGCGTTATAGTTCCGGCATAGATGTTTCGGGTGTCAGAGCGCAAGGCATCAACTAAAGAATTGCCTGCAGCGTTGAGAGGAGTTTCCAGGTCTATGCCACTCAAGGAAGAAATTAACGAAGCCAGTTCCGGATGTTGCGTAACCAATTGCTGGGCATATCCCTGCACTTGACTATTTACTCCGGTACCTAATCCTCTTAAAGCTGTCTTTTGCTCATCGTTCAGCAGTGAAATTTCTTTTTGATTTCGCATGTATGAACCAATGGCTGAAATGTTGGGTAAATAATTGGTGAAAGCTGCTTTTTGCTGGTAGTGGGCTACTTTTATTCGCTCACGACTGATCAATAAAGCCTTATTATTGGTAATGGCCAATGTACGGCAACTATCTAAGCTTAGAAGTTCTTGTGACTTTAATGAGAATGTAATACTAAGAAGAAGTATCAGACTTATCAATCTTTTCATTGCATTGTATACATTATGAGAGTCATACTCTAGTTTTGGAAACAATCTTCCTTTACTCTTTGTTTAATATGCTTTTTACACTTTGGCATGCCTTGTTGCTTTTTTAATTGCATAAGCAACGGTGCAAAAATAGAGTCTTTAAATGGATACGCAAAATGATTTCAGCTTTTTTATTAACAATGCTCTGCTATTTAGGTATATATAAAATGCCAATAAGAATGATGAGCATTCTTATTGGCACTTTATATAAGCTTTGAGGCAATAAACGTATTCGCTTAGTCGTTGTGGGCTTATTATTCTAATGTGAATCTTTGAGAACCGATCAGCATGCCATCTCCAAAGATGTCCACGCGATACGTACCGGCATAGAGAAACTCTTCGACATTCCAATACACGACAACTTGTTGTTCCTCACCATTGTATTCGATATATTTTTTGATTGAATAGGGCAAGGTTCGATTTTCGTAAGTGAAGGTATTCGATGCGTTCTTGGTAAGTACATCGTTATCCGGCTTGGTAATACGTATATATAAGGTACGTTCTCCGGCTTCGGCAGTGATGTTTTTTACGATAGTGAAGTTTATATTGAATTTCACGACGTCTTTTACTCGTTTGGCTATTTTGTCGCGCTTGTTTCGTGGTTCAACCCGCACGTTAGTGGCATCTAGCTGAGCAGCAAGCGTAACCTTCTTGTTAAGCTTAGTCTTCTCCTCGGAAAGATTGCTTATCTGGCGTGAAGCATCATTGTATTTTTGCGTAACTTCGGCGATCACTTGTTTTTGTTGGACAGTAAGGCGATTCAATGAATCGATTTGGTTGATATAACTTATCATGACCTTTCTTAAAGTGCCGAGTTCCTTTTTAAGTCGTCTGATTTCAGTAGCATTACTGCTTTTAACGGTACGCAGTTCTTCGAGAAGCCTTTGCACCTTAACTTTTTCTTGCCCGAGCAGTTCGCCTAGCGAATCGTTAGACACTGTCATCTGTAACTCGTCATATTGTGTGGCAAAGCGGGTGTATTCATTCTCGAGGTCTTGTTTCTCTAAACTAAACTCTTGAGTAAGCTCTTTGTTAGCTTGTTTTTCGGAAAACAAGAGGTAGGTTATAGCGATAATTGCTATCACTAGTACGGTAATGGCGGTAATGAGTCCGATAGTTTTTTTATTCATAATTAAAAGATAGTTATAAACTGGTGCAAAAATAGTGTTTTAAAGTGGATTAGGCTGATGTCTTTAACTAAAATTATTACGGAAATATTTCTTTAATTACTATTTACGTTGTACTTTTGTCGGCGTGATAGAGATAGATTTTAATTATCAATTTTCTAAAAATATAAGTATTATGTCAAAAGTAACCGTAGTAGGCGCAGGTAACGTAGGTGCTACATGTGCGAATGTGCTTGCTTTCAATGAAGTGGCCGATGAAGTAGTAATGCTGGACGTTAAAGAAGGCGTTTCAGAAGGTAAGGCAATGGATATGATGCAGACAGCTCAGTTGTTGGGCTTTGATACAACTCTTGTTGGTTGCACCAATGATTATGCTCAGACTGCAGATTCTGACGTTGTTGTGATCACTTCAGGAATTCCTCGTAAACCGGGTATGACTCGTGAAGAACTTATCGGTGTAAATGCCGGTATTGTAAAGTCTGTTGCTCAGAATGTTCTGAAGTTTTCTCCAAATGCAATTATTGTGGTTATCTCTAATCCAATGGATACAATGACTTATTTGGCCTTGAAATCTTTGGGTTTGCCAAAAAACCGTATCATTGGTATGGGTGGTGCTCTAGATAGCTCACGCTTTAAATATTTCTTATCTCAAGCTTTGGGTTGCAATGCCAACGAAGTAGAAGGTATGGTTATTGGAGGCCACGGTGACACTACAATGATTCCTCTGACTCGTTTTGCTACTTATAAAGGCCTTCCTGTAAGCAACTTCCTTTCTGCTGAAAAGTTGGAAGAAGTAGCTAAATCTACGATGGTAGGTGGTGCTACACTGACAGGTTTACTAGGTACTTCTGCATGGTATGCACCAGGTGCTGCAGGAGCTTTTGTTGTAGAATCTATCATTCACAATCAAAAAAAGATGGTTCCATGTTCGGTAGCTCTTGATGGAGAATACGGACAGAGTGACATTTGCTGTGGTGTCCCTGTCATTTTGGGTCGCAACGGCATTGAAGAAATTGTAGAGCTTCCATTGAATGCTGCAGAGAAAGCTGCATTTGAAGCTAGTGCTACTGCTGTTCGCACTGTGAACGGAGCTTTGAAAGAAGTTGGTGCTCTTTAATAAAAGAATCGTATTAATTGCACTCGTCACAAAAAACGCCTGTTTTCAGGACTTCCTGCCGGCGTATTAAGTTTAAGCCGTTAACTTCGCAAAGTTAACGGCTTAACTTTTAAAAAGGCTGTTCAATTCCTGTTATCTACGCCCCACATCATCTTGCTGCGTAGCGTGTTGAAGAATACATTATTAAAGCGTTTTACTACTTTGACGGTGTAATCAGCACGACGTATTGTAATCTGGTCATTTTCGTTAAATGACTCGTTCCCTCCATCGATAGCTACCAAAAAATTATGGCTGCGACTTTCAACCTCTAAGGTTATCTCCCAGTTATCCGGTATAACAATAGGGCGTACGTTGAGGCTGTGCGGAGCAACCGGAGTGATTGCTATTGTGTTGGAATGAGGCACAATGATAGGCCCCCCTACACTTAAAGAATAAGCAGTAGAACCTGTTGGTGTAGCAATGACAAGTCCATCAGCCTGATAAGTAGCCAGATATGCGCCATTGATCGTCGTGCGTATGCTTATCATGGAAGAGCTGTCTCGTTTTAAGATAGCTATTTCATTCAGAGCATAGGGTGAGGTTTCAATTTTTTTGTTCTCGCAACTAAGTTGCAATACACTGCGTTCTTCTACTTTATAGTTGTTGTTGTAAATCTCGTCAAAGGTAGCCTCCATCTCTTCTGGAGATATGTCAGCCAGAAATCCTAAACGTCCGGTGTTGATGCCGAGAATAGGAATGTTCTTTTTGCCTACTCTGCTGGCTGCTTTTAGGAAAGTTCCATCGCCTCCGATGCTGATAACCATGTCTGCGTCAAAATCATCTTCGTCAAATAATCGAACGTTTTTGATGTTTAGTTTCAGATCCGAGACCAAGAAATGATAGAAATCCCGACACACCGATATCTTGGCATCGCGTTTCTCCAATAGTTTAAAAAGAGTTTCCGCATGCGAAGATTTTCTTGCTTGATAAGTGTTTCCGAAGATGGCAAATCTCATAAATTATCTGAATTAGTTAATTTTTAGGGTTTCTTTTTATGAATCTTTTAAGTGTAAAAGGCCTCTCTTTCGGTAATTCCTATTACATTTGCAATTTGATTACCTATGCAAAAATGGGATTTTTTTTCCGTATCGTTGCTATCTTCCCGGTAATATTTTGTATTTTTGACCAATCGGGCGCCTATTGAAAGCCCCGTACAAATAATAGAATTATGACAAAATTGAGTGTGAATATCAACAAAGTGGCAACATTACGCAATGCTCGTGGAGGTGATGTTCCAAATGTGGTAAAAGTGGCGTTGGATTGCGAACGTTTTGGTGCTGAAGGTATAACCGTACATCCTCGTCCGGATGAAAGGCATATAAGGAAGTCAGATGTTTATGATCTAAAGCCTTTATTGAAAACGGAATTTAATATAGAAGGATATCCTGCCTCCGAGTTTATCGACTTGGTCTTGAAAGTAAAGCCGCACCAAGTAACTCTGGTTCCAGACAGCCCTGTGCAGCTTACTTCTAATTCAGGATGGGACACCAAGCTAAATTATGATTTCCTCACAGAGATACTTGATGTGTTCAATAATGCGGGAATTCGTACTTCCGTTTTTGTTTCTGCCAATGCGGAGATGATAGAATATGCGGCTAAAGCCGGTGCCGATAGAATCGAATTATATACCGAGCCTTATGCTACTGTTTATGAGAAGAATCCGGAAGCAGCAGTGGCGCCTTTTGTTGCTGCAGCCAAGATTGCCAGAAGTTTAGGTATCGGAATTAATGCCGGACATGACCTGAGTCTGTTGAATCTGAACTTCCTCTACAAAAACATCCCTTGGATCGAAGAGGTTTCTATAGGACACGCTCTGATAAGTGACGCATTATATCTGGGACTAGAAAAAACAATTCAAGAATATAAAAACTGTCTTCGCTGATGAATACACTAATGTTATTGGCCCAAGTGGCTACAAATATCACTGATTCTCTTGCTACAGTCAACCCTGTACTTACTCCGGTTTCTGCTCCGGCAGAAATGAACATGCTAGATATGGCTGTGAAGGGAGGATGGATTATGATTATTCTCGGAATATTTTCCATCGCTGTTTTTTATATCCTTTTCGAACGTATGTATGCAATACGTAAAGCCGGAAAAGATGATCCGATGTTTATGGATAAAATCAAGGACTATATTCTGAGTGGTGAGATTAAGTCGGCCCTCAATTACTGTCGCACAATGAATACTCCTTCGGCCCGAATGATAGAGAAAGGCATTAGCCGTTTGGGAAGGCCGGTAAATGATGTTCAGGTGGCCATAGAGAATGTAGGCAATCTTGAAGTAACCAAGCTGGAAAAGGGACTGGCAGTGATGGCCACTATTTCCGGCGGTGCCCCAATGCTTGGTTTCCTGGGAACTGTAACCGGTATGGTGCGTGCTTTCTATGAGATGGCCAATGCCGGTAATAATATTAACATCACAGTGCTTTCAGGAGGAATCTACGAAGCGATGATAACAACTGTAGGTGGACTGATTGTGGGAATCATTGCTATGTTTGCTTACAACTACCTGGTTGCATTGGTAGATGGAGTCGTGAATAAAATGGAGTCAAAAACCATGGCTTTCATGGATTTGCTGAATGAACCGGTAAAAAAATAAATTAGAAAACAGCCTCATGTTAAAGCGTAGAGCAAAAATATCACCCAATTTCAGTATGGCGTCCATGACGGACCTTATATTTCTGCTACTTATCTTTTTTATGATAACTTCAACCGTTGTGTCGCCCAATGCCATTAAAGTGTTGCTTCCGCAAGGTAAACAACAAACGTCGGCTAAGCCTCTTACACGGGTTATCATAGATAAAGACTTGAACTTCTATGTCGCCTTTGGAAATGAAAAGGAACAGGAGTTACAGCTTTCTGAGTTGACACCCTTTCTGCAAGCATGTGCCGCCAAAGAGCCGGAGATGTACGTTGCACTTTATGCAGATGAAGCTGTGCCGTATCGCGAAATCGTCAGAGTACTAAATATAGCCAATGAAAATCATTTTAAGATGGTGTTGGCTACTCGCCCGCCTGAGGAAACGAAGTGAGAATGGATAGAAAAACAAAGGGGAAATATATAGGCATTTTGGCTACCTTGTTGGTGCATGTCATTATGATCGTTCTTTTGATTCTGATTAGCATTGCTACTCCTGAACCGACAGAAGAGAGTGGCGTGCCTGTTATGCTGGGTGATGCAATGGCTGCGCAGGGAGGATTTGACCCGTCGACATTGGTTGATGTGGATATTCTGCCTGAAGAGACTCCTGCGGCGCAATCTCAGCCTCAAGAAGCTTCGGAACAAGAAATGTTGACTCAAGCTGAAGAAGAAACGGTAACCCTTAAATCAAAAACGAAAGCAAAGAAAACGGAAGTGAAACGGCTTGAGAAAACACTTGCCGAGAAAGCTGCTGATGCTCAACGTTTGGCTGATGAGAAAGCTGAACGCGAACGAAAATCAGCAGCAGAACTGGCTAGGAAGCGGGTGGCTGGTGCTTTTGGAAAAGGTAGCGAGATGGGAAGTCGGGGCTCATCAAGTGGCAAGGGAACGGAAGGTAGTCCAACAGGAAATTCATCTACAGGTGCTTTAAGTGGTACGGGTGGTTATGGTAGCTTTGATCTTGGAGGCCGCTCTATCGGTGCGGGAGGATTGCCACGCCCACAATATAACGTGCAGGATGAAGGCCGTGTCGTGGTTACTATCACTGTTAATCCTGCCGGAACAGTCATTGCCACTAGCATTAATAGAAAAACGAATACCGTGAATCCGGCTTTGCGCAAAGCTGCCGAAGATGCTGCTAGAAAAGCCCGTTTTAATGATGTCAGTGGTGTAAATAACCAAACAGGAACGATCACTTATTACTTTAACCTTAGATAGAATTATTACTAATAAAGATGAATCATGGAAACTGTTTATGTTTTTTTTGCTGACGGATTTGAAGAAATTGAAGCACTGACGGCTGTTGATGTTTTAAGACGGGCAGACTTGAAGGTGGAGATGGTTAGTGTTACATCGGAAGATGTGGCAACTGGTGCGCATGGCATTGCTGTTACCTGCGATTTATTATTTGAAGAGTGCGATTTTTCGGATGCAATAATGCTATTATTACCTGGAGGAATGCCTGGCGCTGCTTCATTATATAAACATGAAGGCTTATGCGAACTTCTTTTGGATTATAATAGCCGGAATAAACCGATTGCTGCTATTTGTGCAGCCCCCATGGTCTTAGGAAAGCTTGGGATACTCAAAGGACGTAAAGCGACTTGCTATCCGGGCTATGAACAGGATCTACAAGGAGCAGAATTTATACTTGAACAAGTGGTAAAAGATGGTAATCTCATTACAGGTAACGGTCCCGGTGCTGCCATGGCATTCTCTTTGGCTATCGTTGAATCGTTGGTCAGTAAAGATAAGAAGCAGGAATTGATCAAAGCTATGGGAGTTAAGAATTAGTTTGGTGATGACAAAATACGCCATTATAGTTGCCGGCGGAAAAGGCTTGCGTATGGGAAGTGATCTTCCTAAACAGTTCTTGCTATTGGCTGGTAAGCCCGTGTTAATGCACACCATTGAAGCTTTTCATCAGTATGATTCTGAAATAGAAATTATTTTGATTCTTCCCAAGGAGCAACAAAATTACTGGCATCAATTGTGTCATGAACACCATTTCAAAATAAAGTATAGCCTTGCAGATGGCGGTGAAACTCGTTTTCATTCAGTCAGGAACGGTATGAACCTTGTCACCAAACCCGGTTTAGTAGGTGTACATGACGGTGTTCGCCCGTTTGTTTCCAAAGAAGTAATCGCTCGTTGCTATGAACTTGCAGTTGCTCATAAGGCAGTTATTCCGGTCGTTGATGTGGTGGAAACTTTGCGACATATTCTAGCCGTTGGCAGTAGTGAGACTGTTGATCGCAATGCATATAAGCTTGTTCAAACGCCTCAGGTTTTTGATTCCGATTTACTGATCCAAGCCTATCAGCAAGAATATACTCCTAGGTTTACTGATGATGCTTCTGTTGTGGAAGCCATGCAGGTTCCCGTTTACCTGACAGAAGGAAACAGAGAAAATATAAAAATAACAACTCCTTTTGATTTGAAGGTAGCTGATGCTTTGCTGTGATGTTCGATTTAACGACCAGAGATATAAAATACCTATCGGGAGTGGGCCCTCAGCGAGCTGCTGTACTCAATAAAGAGTTAGAAATCTATTCTTTACACGATCTATTGTATTATTTTCCTTATAAGTATGTTGATAGAAGTCGTGTGTATCTCGTACGCGAAATTGATGGAAACATGCCTTACATTCAATTGAAGGGCCACATTTTGAGTTTTGAGACCTTTGGTGAGGGGAGGCAAAGACGTTTGGTGGCACATTTCTCCGATGGAACAGGCATTGTCGATTTGGTTTGGTTCCAGGGAATCAAATTTGTAACAGGTAAGTATAAACAGCAGCAAGAATACATCGTTTTTGGTAAACCCACAGTATTCAATGGGAGAATCAATATTGCTCATCCCGACATTGACGATGCTTCGGAACTAACTCTCTCTTCCATGGGTTTACAACCCTATTACAATACTACGGAAAAGATGAAGCGTAGTTTCTTGAATTCTCATGCCATTGAAAAAATGATGGCAACCGTTATTCTGCAGATTCAGGAATCTCTTCCCGAGACTCTTTCTCCTAAAATACTTGCAGAGCATCACCTCATGACTCTGACTGATGCCCTGCGAAATATTCATTTTCCTACTCAGCCCGATTTACTGAGGAAGGCTGAATATCGACTAAAGTTTGAAGAGTTGTTTTATGTGCAACTGAACATCCTAAAATACTCAAAAGATAGGCAGCGAAAGTATAGAGGCTACATCTTTGAGAATGTTGGTGAAATCTTTAATACGTTTTATACCCGAAATCTTCCTTTTGAGTTGACTGGTGCCCAGAAACGCGTATTAAAAGAAATTCGACAAGATGTAGGGTGTGGTAAACAGATGAATCGCTTGCTACAAGGAGATGTGGGTAGTGGTAAAACATTAGTGGCGCTCATGAGTATCTTGCTTGCACTGGACAATGGTTATCAGGCTTGCATGATGGCACCCACAGAAATTCTGGTCAATCAGCATTACGAAACGATAAAAGAGTTACTTTATGGCATGAATCTTCGGGTTGAGTTACTTACCGGTAGGATAAAAGGGAAGAAGAGGGAGGCCATCCTTTCGGCCTTGTTAACGGGAGATGTGCACATACTTATAGGTACGCATGCGGTGATAGAAGATACGGTTCGTTTTTCTTCATTGGGCTTAGTCGTTATCGACGAACAGCACAGGTTTGGCGTCGCTCAGCGGGCAAGGCTTTGGAGTAAAAACACCCAGCCTCCCCACGTGTTGGTTATGACGGCTACGCCTATACCCCGTACGTTGGCGATGACGCTTTATGGTGATTTAGATGTTTCTGTTATTGATGAGCTTCCTCCTGGACGAAAACCTATTGTTACGGTTCACCAGTTTGACAACCGCAGAGAGAGTCTTTACAAATCGATGCACCATCAGATAGCGGAGGGGCGCCAGATTTATATTGTGTATCCACTGATAGAAGAAAGTGAGAAGATTGACCTGAAGAATCTGGAAGAAGGTTATTTGCATATCTGCGAAGAGTTTCCCGAATGTAAGGTTTGTAAGGTACACGGCAAAATGAAATCTGGAGAGAAAGATGAGCAAATGCAACTTTTTGTTTCCGGTGAAGCACAAATAATGGTGGCAACTACTGTGATAGAAGTAGGCGTAAATGTTCCGAATGCATCAGTGATGGTTATTGAAAATGCGGAACGCTTTGGATTATCGCAACTTCATCAGCTTCGTGGAAGGGTAGGGCGTGGAGCCGATCAATCTTATTGTATTCTGGTAACCAGCTACAAGTTGGCCGAAGAAACAAAGAAACGGCTCGAAATAATGGTGCGAACAAACGACGGTTTCGAAATAGCTGAAGCAGATTTAAAATTGCGGGGCCCGGGTGATCTTGAAGGAACGCAACAAAGTGGAATTGCTTTTGATCTGAAAATTGCAAATATAGCTCGTGATGGTCAGCTGTTGCAGCATGTGCGCAGTATTGCTGAACGAATTGTTGATGAAGACCCTACAGGCATTCATCCTGAAAATGAGCTTCTTTGGAGGCAACTTAAGTCACTTCGTAAATCAAATGTTAACTGGGCCTCTATTAGTTGAAAAAACGGTTAAAGATACAGTTTGTTTGCAAAAAACTGCTGCAGAACATATTTGCTCTTATCCCCCCTGTTTATAGTGGTTTGCAATCTTTGTCAGCACCATAATATCTGTTGGTGTATGAAAAAAAAGTTAAGGAGCCTATTGCTTTTTAAATCGTAAATACTATCTTTGGGATAGTTTTGAAAAAGACACCACTTAGGAACCTTTGAAATAGTATCATTTATGATTGAAAAAACGCTGGTCATTTTAAAGCCTTGCACCCTTCAACGTGGGCTTGTTGGTGAGATTATTCATCGTTTTGAACGCAAGGGATTACATTTGACCGGAATGAAAATGATACATTTAACGGATAAGATTTTGAGTGAACATTACTCGCATCTGAGTACCAAGCCTTTCTTTCAGCGCGTGAAAGATTCCATGATGGCAGCTCCTGTCATTGTTTGTTGTTTCGAAGGAGTAGATGCGATACAAGTAGTCCATGCTTTGGCCGGTTCTACTAATGGGCGCACAGCAGCACCGGGTACCATTCGTGGTGATTATAGTATGAGTTTTCAAGAAAACATTGTTCATACTTCCGATTCACCTGAAACTGCGGCTACTGAATTAAAGAGATTTTTTAAACCGGAAGAGATATTCGATTACAAGCAAGTTGCTTTTGATTTTCTTTATGCTTGCGATGAATATTAACGAATTGAAGAAACGAATGAATTTTAATTGCATTAAAACAGTATTGATTGCCGCAACGGCAATGATCAGCCTGAACTCTTTTTCTCAGGATCTGATTGCTCGTCAAGCTCCAATTGATAGAAAATTAAAGAGTGTAGACTCGCTTGCTTTACAGAAGCAAATTCGTGCTGAGCAGGCTGCTTATCCTGCATTGAGCCTATATCCTAATTGGGATACCCGATATGTGCATGCTTATGGTAAAGAAGCTATTGTTCCTGAATCTTTTACGATTAATCTTACCGGTTTTCATATGCCTACTACTAATACGCGGATTACATCACCCTTTGGACCTCGTTGGAGAAGAATGCATAACGGGCTTGATATTAAAGTAAATATAGGAGATACTATTGTTGCCGCTTTTGATGGTAAAGTTCGTATCGTAAATTTTGAGCGTAGAGGTTATGGCAATTATGTCGTTATTCGTCATGAGAATGGCTTGGAAACGATCTATGGACACTTGTCAAAGCAATTGGTAGACGTAAATCAACAGGTTAAAGCAGGTGAACCAATAGGATTGGGAGGCAATACCGGACGCTCTACCGGTTCTCATTTACATTTTGAGACTCGCTTCTTGGGAATTGCTATTAATCCGGCTTATATGTTCGATTTCCCGAAACAAGATATTGTTGCTGATACATATACTTTTAGAAAGACTAGGGGATATGAGCATATTGGTTCTTCAAGTGGCAATATGGCGAAGGCAGATGAAGGAACCATCAGATATCATAAAGTGAAAAGCGGAGATACTCTATCTCGCATTGCTTCTAAAAGAGGTGTGTCGATTGATAGACTTTGTAAACTGAATAGGATAACTAGAAGAACGACACTTAGACCGGGACAAGTACTTCGCTGTTCTTAATATCTATAAACAAAAGATGTGAGGAGGACACTTTAATATAATTTAGAGTGCCCTCTTTTCTTTTTTCTTTAATTATTGCTAACTTTGCACTCTATTCGTAATAAAATGAAAGAGACCAAGCAACAGTTTGAGCATGTCATCGCACTATGCCGCGATTTGTTTTCCAAAAAACTCCATGACTACGGTCCTGCATGGCGCATTCTGCGTCCGGCTTCCGTTACAGATCAAATTTTCATTAAGGCCAATCGCATCAGAAGCATAGAAACCAAAGGGGTGACTTTGATTGATGAGGGAATTCGGTCGGAATTCATTGCAATAGTAAACTATGGTATTATCGGTTTGATACAGTTGGAATTAGGTTATGCTGAGTCGGCTGATATTACGAATAAGGATGCTATGGCACTTTATGACAAATATTCTAAGGAAGCGCTGGAGTTAATGCTGGCCAAGAATCACGATTATGATGAGGCATGGCGTACGATGCGTGTCAGTTCTTATACGGATCTTATCTTGATGAAGATATACCGCACCAAGCAAATAGAAAGTTTGTCCGGACAAACTTTAGTGTCCGAGGGTATAGATGCTAACTACATGGATATGATTAATTATTCGGTTTTCGGATTGATTAAAATTGAGTTTGAGGAATAAAGAAATACATATAGCAACAAGTGTCTGGGTAAATCTGTGTCGGTTCTTACTGGCCGGGCTATTTATTTTTTCAGGATTCGTAAAGGCCGTTGATCCACTAGGAACGCAGTACAAGATACAAGACTACTTGACTGCTTTCGGTATGGATGGCATACTTCCATCTTATGCTCCTTTATTAATATCTATTGTCTTGTCCGCTTTAGAATTCTCTATTGGCGTCTTACTCTTTTTCGGGGTACGGAAGAAAGCTTCAACAACGCTGTCTTTATTGCTTATGATTGGAATGACTCCCCTTACACTGTATCTGGCTTTAAAGAATCCTGTTTCCGATTGTGGATGTTTTGGTGATGCCTGGGTGTTGACTAACTGGCAAACCTTCTGGAAGAATCTGGTATTGCTGATTGGAGCTGTTTCTGTCTTTAGAGGAAAACATCTAATTATACGTTTCGTAAGCGCAAAAACAGAGTGGTTAGTTTCACTCTATACGATCTTTTTTGTGCTTTTCCTTTCACTCTATTGCTTGAATCGTTTGCCTATCCTTGATTTTCGTCCTTATAAGATAGGTAAAAATATAATAGAGGGAATGAGTATTCCCGAAGGTGCAAAGCCGAGCGTCTTTGAGAATGTATTTATCTTAGAGAAGAATGGAGTAAAGAAGGAATTCAGACTTGATAATTATCCCGATAGTACCTGGACGTTTATTGATGCCCGTAGCGTATTGAAGGAGAAAGGCTATGAGCCTACTATTCATGATTTCTCAATGATGGATAGAGATACCGGTGAGGATATAACAGATCGGGTACTTACAAACAAAGGATATACTTTCTTTCTGGTGGCACATCGGATTGAAAAAGCAGATGATAGCAATATTGACCTGATTAATGAGATTTATGATTATTGTGTGGAACATGGTTATGGATTTTATTGTTTGACTTCGTCGGAAGAGTCTCAAATTGATCAATGGAGGGATAAAACAGGAGCAGAATACCCGTTCTGTTTGATGGATGATATAACTCTAAAAACGATGATTCGTTCGAACCCCGGATTGATGCTGATTAAGAATGCTACTATTCTCAACAAGTGGAGTGACAATGACTTACCCGATGAATATGCATTAACTGATAAGTTGGAGAATCTGGAATTGGGCAAGCAAAAAGTTAAAAGCGATGTGTACACAATAGAGCAGGTAGTCTTGTGGTTTGTATTACCCTTGCTATTGGTGTTGGGACTTGATATATTGGTAGTGAAAAGAAATGATCGTAAACGAAAGAATAAAGATAAAGAATTGATTAACCCTTTAATAAAGAACAAAATGAGAAAAAACATTGTTGCAGGAAACTGGAAAATGAACAAGACCCTTCAAGAGGGTATTACTCTCGCAAAAGAATTGAATGAAGCTTTGGCTGGTGAAAAACAAAACTGTGATGTGGTTATCTGCACACCGTTTATCCACTTGGCTTCAGTAACACCTTTGGTTGATGCTGCTAAGATTGGTGTAGGCGCAGAGAATTGTGCTGATAAAGAATCAGGTGCTTATACCGGTGAAGTGTCAGCTTCTATGGTTGCTTCCACAGGAGCAAAGTATGTTATTTTAGGCCATTCAGAACGTCGTGCTTATTATGGTGAAACTGCTGCGATCTTGAAAGAGAAAGTGAAGTTGGTTTTGGCTAATGGCCTGACTCCTATCTTCTGTATCGGTGAGGTGTTGGAAGAACGTGAAGCTAATAAACAGAATGAAGTTGTTTACTCTCAATTGGCTGGTTCTTTGTATGATCTTTCTGCTGAAGACTTTGCTAAGATTGTGTTGGCATACGAACCCGTTTGGGCCATTGGTACCGGTAAAACCGCTTCTGCAGCACAAGCACAGGAGATCCATGCTTACATCCGTTCTACTATCGTTGACAAATACGGAAAAGAAGTGGCAGATAATACTTCAATCCTTTACGGTGGAAGTTGTAAGGCTTCTAATGCGAAAGAATTGTTTGCTAATCCTGATGTAGATGGCGGTTTGATTGGTGGTGCTGCTCTGAATGTAGCCGACTTCAAAGGCATTATCGATGCATTTAATGCATAACTTTCAATAGTAAGAAATTTGTGAACCCGTAGCAGGGGTTCACAAATCTTTTTTATTTATTAACTAGTGTATATGAAGACTTATTCGTTTTACTTTGCTTTGTTGTTTTTGCTTTTTGCTTCTTCTGTAGCAAAAGCACAGAATATAGTTAAGAGCTTGGAGCGTGATGTGGCGGGACAAGGCAAGGTTACTGTTCATCAAGATTCACGTCTTGATGCTCTATTGGGGCAAGAACGTGTGTTGAATACTGTAATGGGCACGGAGGAGCAACAATTTATTAAAGTGGCCGGTTACAGAGTACAGGTGTATGCAGGCAATAATTCGAGGAGTGCTCGTAGTGAGGCCCAGAGTGTAGGTTCTAAGGTGAAAGAGTATTTCCCTGATTTAAAGGTGTATACTACATTTTCTTCTCCTCGCTGGTTATGCCGGGTAGGTGATTTTCGTAGCATAGAAGAGGCTGATGCTGCGATGCGACAATTGAAATCGACAGGCGTTTTCAAAGAAGTCTCTATTATAAAAGAACAAGTTAATATCCCTTTATAACTTACTCATGTTAGAAAAAGAAGAAGTAGACTCTCCCCACTTGGAGGAGTTGATGAACCATTATCGTAGTATTATTACTTTGTTAGGCGAGGACGCTCAACGTGAAGGGCTCTTAAAAACTCCCGAACGAGTAGCCAAGGCCATGATTACTCTCACTAAAGGATATCACATGGATCCGCACGAAGTACTTCGCTCGGCCAAATTCAAGGAAGAATACAGTCAGATGGTGATTGTGAAAGATATCGACTTCTTCTCACTTTGTGAGCATCACATGCTGCCGTTCTATGGCAAGGTGCATGTGGCTTATATCCCCAACGGATATATTACGGGTCTGAGCAAGATAGCTCGTGTGGTAGATATCTTCTCTCATCGATTGCAAGTGCAAGAGCGCATGACTTTGCAGATAAAGGAATGTATTCAGCAAACTTTAAATCCACTTGGTGTAATGGTGGTGGTTGAGGCTAAGCACATGTGCATGCAGATGCGTGGTGTGGAGAAGCAAAATTCGATAACAACTACTTCTGACTTTACAGGTGCTTTTAATCAGGCAAAAACGCGCGAGGAGTTTATGAATCTTATTATGCATCGATAGTTCTTGACTATCGATAAGGGACTATTTAGGTAGTATCACTCTGTCTCCCAAACGCTTGGACATCATGTTGAGAATTTGTTTCATCTCATGGTAGCGTTGCATTATGGCGTTGCACTTTTCTACGTCGTTGGCTATGCTCGGATCTTGAAGTGCAAACATGATGTGCTTTAATTCTGCGTTCACAATTGCATTCTTAAAGTTGATGATGAAGTCAGGGACCACTTCAAACAATCGTTCTTCGTCTGTTGCCATCTTCTGGCCTTTGCTCAACTGGTAACGGTTGCTGAGTAATTCGGCCGATAATCTACTTATCTCTTGGTCGGGGTGTGAGATGAAATAACGTTCGGCTCTAAATCCTTCATCATTCATGTGTGCAGCAGCTTCTGCTAGAATCCGCCGATGGAGTGGGTTGTGAAAGGTGAGATCATCTTGCTTTAAGTCGTTGATGATGTAGGCAATGACACTTACAGGTACTTCTTTTCCTTCTTCGTCTGTCGTTTCACACATAATCTTCTCCCCATAGCGTATGATCGTTTTTATAATCAAACGCTCAAACTTATAGAATTCTTGTCCTTCTTTACCCTCTTGCGGAATGAATGATTCGTAAGGAGGAGTGATTCCTTCCTCTGGTGGGACGGGCATGTTGCTATTTGACGGGGTGGGCGACTGATTATAGCTTGTTGGTTTGTTCTCTTTCTCGGTCTGCTTTTCTTTCAATTTAGCAACTTCAGCCACAAGCAGTTTTTCTTCAACACGTAGCAATTGACTGCACTCCTTCATGTATACCGACCGAATAATCGCTTCAGGGATAACCGAGATGCTTCGCACGATATCACCAATTAATTCGGCTCGCTTGATGGGATCTTTGCCGGCATCATCGAGCAATAAGTTTGTTTTGAAGCGAATAAAGTCGACTTCATGGGCTGAGATGTATGCCTGAAAATCGGTGGCATTATGCTTGCGTGCAAAAGAGTCGGGGTCATCTCCATCGGGTAAAAGTACGACTTTGATGTTCATTCCCTCTTCCAGTAGCATATCAATGCCTCGAATGGAAGCTTTGATACCCGCCATATCTCCGTCGTATAGAACAGTAATATTATTGGTAAAGCGGTGAATGAGACGGATTTGTCCGCCTGTCAATGAAGTTCCCGATGATGAAACCACATTCTCTATGCCCGATTGATGCATTGAAATTACGTCTGTATACCCTTCGACGAGGAAGCAACGATCTTGTTTGACGATGGCTTGCTTGGCGAAGTAGATGCCGTATAACTCACTACTCTTGTGATAAATTTCAGATTCCGGCGAGTTGACGTACTTGGCCAGTTTTTTGTTTTCAGTGCTCATCACACGTCCACCGAAGGCAACAATCTTGCCCGAAAGTGAATGCACAGGAAACATTACCCGTCCCCAGAAACGGTCGCGCAATCTGCCTTCATCCGTTTCGTAGCAAAGCCCCGTCTTTACAAGGAATTCCTTTTGATAGCCTTTTTTTGCTGCTTCCTGAGCTAGTGCGTCGTGCTGTTCGGTGCTGAAGCCCAACTGGAACTTTTCTATGGTATCATCCCGAAAGCCGCGCTGTCTGAAGTAGGCCATACCAATGCTGCGCCCGTCAATGTGATTTTTCAGAATACTCTGGAAGTAATCACGTGCAAAGTTGTTGACGATGAACATACTTTCGCGGGCACTTTGAGCCTGTTTCTCTTCGTTAGTCAGTTCTCGTTCCTTGATTTCAATATTGTATTTCTTGGCAAGAAACTTCAAGGCCTCATAGTAAGACATCTGCTCGTGCTCCATGATGAAGTGCACTGCGTTACCACCTTTGCCACAACTGAAACATTTGCATAAACCTTTGGCAGGAGAGACACTGAACGACGGCGTTTTCTCGTTATGAAAGGGACATAGCCCCACATAGTTCACTCCACGCTTGCGCAGGGTAACGAACTCCGATACTACATCAACGATTTGTGCGGCATCGAGTATTCTGTCTATGGTTGCTTGATCTATCATTCTATGAGAGGTTTTTTCAGTATCGCAAAAGTACTTCTAATTTGTTATACTACCAAGCTACCCTTTTCCTTTTATATGAATAGGTTATACAGATTGATTTTCTGAACTCATTCTTGTCAAGAGCAGGTTTACGCATTATTAACGGAAATAGAGCCTTTTTAGAACAAATAGACATCTTTCGAATAACAACAAGAGGAAATCTAAGTTTCATTAGGAGTTATTCCGATAACAAATAAGCATATTGGTGAAGTGCAACCGTCTTTCGACCGAAGAGAACCGTG
>DBTL01000074.1 GCA_002307035.1 Bacteroides sp. UBA1317 | reverse complement strand
ACAACCATTTTCAGTATAAGTCAAAACTTTTGTTTTCGTGCTTAAAAACTAATCGTTTCCTTACTATAAACCTTTAGTTTCAATACGTTGAAACTAAAGGTTTATAGTAAGGAAACTTTGCCTTCAAAATAAGATCGAGAGAAAGAGCACGTTTCTATTTCACAAACTGGATGCAGACAGGTTTATCTAACTTTATATCTTTTTGGATATCTGTTAGTAATCCGGTTTCAAAGTTCCTTTCGAACACTTGAATCACATTACTGTCCCGGCAAGCCACTAGTAAGTATTTTCCGTTTGGAGTAATATTGAAATTTCGTGGATGAATGCCGGTTAGTTGATAACCCACCTTCATTAGTGTGCCGTCTGTTTTACTGATGCGGAAAATAGCGATGCCATCGGCTTTCAGTCGGTTGCTGGCATAGAGATATTCTCCGTCGGGACTGATATGGATATCAGCACTGCCACGTGCTCCAACCGTATCGGCAGCTATCGACTGAATCTCTTTCAATTGTCCGTCGGCATACTGAAAGGTGGTGACTTTGCCTGATAACTCGTTGATGAGGTAAGCAAACTTTGCGTTGGGCGCAAATGTAAGGTGGCGAGGTCCCGATCCAGGTTCCAACTTGAAAGAAAGAGGGGTACCCATGCTTAATAATTGCTCTTTGTTTGTTGCGTTAGCTTTTATGTTTACGTTGAATTTATGTATCTTGTCACTACCTAAATCATCTGCAAAGAGATATTTTCCATCCGGTGTAAAACGTACGCAATGCAAATGTGGGGCTTTCTGACGTTCTGCGTCAAGTCCCGATCCTTCAAATGCGATGACAGAAGATGCTTGCAGGAGTGAACCGTCTTCTTTAATAGGAAATGCCGATACACTTCCCCCACTATAATTGGCCGTAACAACATATTGGCCGTTAGTGGTCACATAGCATGGGTCGGCACCCATTGTTTTTTGTGAGTTCAGCAACCTCAGCGTACCTTTTTCTTTATCCAATGAAAAAGCACTGAGCGCAGCCGTCTCATCCCCTTGTTCACTTACAGCATAAACAAACTTACCATCTTCGGATGGAATGAGATAAGATGGGTTGGATACTTTTATCTCACTCAATGGAGTAGCAATCCCTGTTTGCATGCTGAAACGAAAAGTATAAATGCCTTTACTGCTGCCGGATGTGTAAGTACCTACGAGCATTGTTAGTTCGCCATTTGTAGCTTCATGTTCTTGCTGATTGGTCTTTTTTAGCTGACAGCTGGTTGCCAACATGCCGATTGTGCAGATACTAATTATTTCTTTCACCATTTTTTCTTTCTTAATTGTTACGTATATGGATACAAAAATACAATATTCTTTCAATTATTGTATTTTAGAACAAAAAAAACGAATAATTGACCCGTGTTATGCAACATCTTACAATAATATATATATATTTGCAACGCTAAAGTGGTTTATCGCTTCCTCTAAAATGGGGTTGACTGGATTTGACAGCGGGCAGAAATGGTGGGTAAGCATGCAGTGCGTCGGTAATTTGCACTTAAATATCAGTTATCAAAATTTTATCTGGCGAAAATAATTACGCTCTTGCTGCTTAATCGAACTAAAGTAGATTAGCTTAATCTTGGCACTAGGTGCCGAGACGAGACATCACTCGGAAGCTGTGGCTTCGAAGCATTCCGGCTTAGTGGTGCAGTAACATCGGAGATAGCCTGAGGCGGCCTCGCACCAATGGCGAAACAACAGAGGATAAGGTTTGGGTTGATGGCTTTGGTTCTGCCCTGACACGAAAATTTAGGCAAAGATAAGCATGTAGAAAGCTTATGATTTCCTCGTTTGGACGAGGGTTCGATTCCCTCCAGCTCCACTTAGCAACAAAAAGTAGTAAGTTCCGTATAAATCTATAATTTATACGGAACTTACTACTAAAATAAAGACAACAACTTGACACAACTTTTATCAATGTGTATCTGACTATTGATAAGTCTTTATCGAGGTTGAAACGTTTGTTTATGTATTGAACAAGTAAAGTTGACTTTTATTGATGCTTTTTTGATAAAGAACTATGAACGCTAAAGTATAAATAGAATGGCCTATTTTGTATTAGATAGCTTTATTGAACGTATGCTCCCCTATGAGCGGAGTTCTTTTCTTTTTCTTAATAATCATCATTCCGATTTCTGGGATCATTTTATGATGCTCTATTCAGGTAAGCTTCTTTGGCTTCCTCTCTGCCTTTGTGTTTTGATCCTCGCCTTTTATAAAACAAAATGGCAGCACGCTCTTCTCTTTATTGGCTGTTTTCTTCTTCTATGTTGTTTGTGTGATCAGGTAGCGGCAGGGGTTATAAAACCTCTTTGTTGTCGGTTGCGTCCGACTCATCATCCTGATTTTATGGCTCAAGTATTGACTGTTGATAACTACAGAGGTGGCCGTTTTGGTTTTATTTCTGCTCATGCTGCAAATGGTTTTGGTGCCGTTGTTTTCTTATCACTCGTTTATCGATACTATTTGTTTACTGCAGTTATTTCTTTATGGGCGTTGATCACTTGTTACTCTCGCATCTACCTTGGAGTGCATTTTATTACCGATGTTATTGGTGGTATGATTGTGGGTGTCATCTTTGGCTTCTTGGTTTATCTGTTATTTAAGTACTTGCGTGCGAAAGTCTTTGGATTGTCTTTAGCCGAAAGTCGGAAACCCGCTTACTCAAGACTGCATGCAAATGTGATTATGATTGTTATTGGTGTTACCGTCTTTACCGATGTGATCATTTCATTGTGCACAATGTAGATAGTATCTGTTTTTATTGAAAATGAACTGCTCCGTTTTCTATTATTTCTTGTTTAACAAATAATGATGATAGCTTTAGTCTTTATAGGGTAAACTTTCACTGTTTTTAGGTATTGCCTTGCCTCTTTGATTCCTCTACCTTTGCAAGTGTGAATTAATCTTGATTCAATTGCTTTTATCACTTGCAAATATATGCTAAAACAAATATTCTTTGCTCTAGCGCTTTTTATAAGCGCCTATCCTTCTATTGCCCAAACGAAAACGGGTGAAAGAATAAAAGGAAACATCATCACTTCTGATGGCTATGCAGCCGAAAATATAACCGTGTCTTTAAAAAATACAACGTATGGAAGCATAACCGACAGTAAAGGTCGTTTTTCTTTTGAAGCTCCTTCGGGAAATTATACAATGATCATCTATTCGATCATTGCTCATCGAAAAGAATTTTCCGTAATTATTAAAGCTGGAGAAATAAACAATTTCCCTGATATAAAGATTGATGAAGATAAACATTTACTTCGAGAGGTGATTGTTACCGGCCAGTTTTCGCCGCAATCTCTTCGCAATTCGCTTTATAAAGTGCGCCTGATTTCACAAAAACAGATTCAACAAAAAGCCGCAACCAATATTCAAGACCTTCTGAAAACTGAAATTGGATTCAGAATGTCTAATGATATGGCTTTGGGAGAAACGGATGTTGAGTTGATGGGAATGAGTGGTAACAATGTAAAAGTGCTGATTGATGGAGTTCCGCTTATCGACAGAAGCTCGACCAAACAAAGTCTAAGCCAGATTGATATAAATACAGTTGAACAGATAGAGATTGTAGATGGTCCTATGTCGGTGATATATGGAACAGACGCTCTGGCTGGAGTTATTAATATCATAACCAAGAAAGGAAGCCTTTCGGAAGGAGAGAAAAGGCTCTCTCTTTCGGCGAAAATTCAGGAAGAGAGTGTTGGGGACGAATACAATCTTGCTACTGATAAAGGTTCGCATACCCAGAGTGCAAGTGGCAATTATTCTTTAAAAAACGGCTTTCAGGTGGGAGCAAATTTTACTCACAATGATTTTGGCGGTTGGCAGGGTGACTCTACCGGACGCAAAAAACAATGGCAACCCAAAGAGCAATATTTGTTGGGTGGTAAACTGGGATATACTAAGAAGAATTATGATGTATCGTATCGCTTGGATTTTCTGAATGAGAATATCTTAACCATGCAGGATGTCAATTCAGTGACTAATTCAACCTCTGATAAAGAGTTTATTGTAGACCGATATACGCATCAATTGCAAGGCAATTGGGCACTTAATAATCAATTGAGTTTTACGGCTGCCGGTTCTTATCAGACTTACCATCGACGAACACGCACTACCATCATCAATCTCTCCACCGGAAAGAAGGAACTTTCACTGGAGTCCGGCGCACAAGATGTGGCAGAGTATTCCGCTTGGTTTGGACGTGTTGCTGCTCTTTGGAAGCCTTCATCTAAACTCTCTTTTCAGCCGGGTGTTGAGTATCAATTATCTCAAGGAGAAGGAGACCGTATTGATAAAAAGCATCAGATAAATAATACTGCCTTGTTCTTATCGGCAGAATATCTGCCTTTCACCTGGTTTACCATTCGCCCTGGAGTAAGATCCTCTTTCAATTCGGCATATGATGCTCCTTGGGCTATACCATCTCTAAATCTGAAATTTAACTTAGACGCCAAAACGGACTTAAGGCTTTCTTACGGGAGAGGCTTTAGAGCGCCGACATTGCAGGAACTATACTACTCGTTTCACGATTCCAACCATAATATTGATGGAAATCCTGATCTAAAGTCCGAGTATTCTAATAGTTATATGGCGTCTTTAACTGTCAGACCTATTCATACTGAAAACATTCGCTTAACCTCATCGCTCTCTGCTTTTTATAATGATTTTCGTGATAAGATATCACTATTGGCATCATATACTACTGATGGTTATTACACCTATTATAATATAGATAAGTATAAAACCCAGGGTTTGACAGTAGAGAATAGTTTAAAATGGAAATCTTTGAGTGTTGGCCTTAATCTCTCTTATGTTGGACGCTATAACAGCTACTCTGAGAGTGAAGATTATAAAGACATGAACATGAGTAAGTTTCGCTATTCTCCTGAATTGTCCGTTAATACCACTTACGACTGGAAGAAGGTTGCAACGTTTAGCTTCTTTTATAAGTACACAGGCAAGCGACATGAGTATACGCTTGATGATGACGAGCTAAAGTTGGAGGGACTAAGCGCTTTCAATTGGGCTGATTTTACGGTTAGCCGCGCTCTTTATAAATACATTGATATTCAAGTCGGTGTGAAAAACATCTTTGATATAACGACCGTACGTAATACTACTGCTTCAAGTGGAGCTCATAGCACGAGTAATGGAGTGAATCAATTGGGGAGCGGTCGTTCTTATTTTGTCGGATTAGCTTTTAATTATTAATCAATAAACACGAATTATACAATGAAAAGAATCTCTTATTTAAATCTTGCATTAATCAGTGTGCTAATATCTTCATGTAATGGTGATGATGCAGCACTTCCAGATAATACTGTAAATCTGTCTGCTACTGAATTAGGTTTGGAAGATACAGAAAGTTCTAAGGAATTTACAGTTAATATAGATCGTTCGTCAACAACAGCAACAACGGTTGTATTCGACGTTTCAACTTCTGATTTAACTTATGATACTGATTTTACTACGACGCCTGCTATTAGCAACAATCAGCTATCTGTAGTAATTCCCGCAGGTGAGACTTCGGCTACTGTGGTTGTTACGAAACAGGAAGATGCGTTGTTTGATGGTGATGAGACACTTACGTTTACATTTAAATCTGTATCAACCGGCATTGTGCAGGGTAGTAAACTTTCTCTTGCTTTAAGTTTTAGTGCCATTGTTTCTGAAGGAGAAGAATTGACTTTGAATGGTGGTGAAGGAGGATCGAGCGCTGTAAATTCTGTCTTTGTTGATTTTAGTAATAATGAACAAACATCTGTAGCACGTAAATCATGGAATCTGGGCTTCTACTCTGGCGATGATTTCGCCGTTATTTTGAATAATACAACTTCTAGTACAGCTATGAAAGTCGATAATTTGAGTGTGTCAGATATTATTTCTTCTACTGATTCAGCTACTTATGCTGCTCAAATAGCGTTAAACTATACAGATAAATTTGCTTATCTGGATGATTTGAATGGGGACTTGTCTGAAACGGTGATTAAAGAAGGAAATGTGTATGTGGTTAATCTCGGAGAGTCACAAACGCCTTTATACAAAGTGAAAGTCACGGAAAAAGATGCGGATACATATACTCTGCAATATGCTAAGAGTAATGAAGCAGTAGTTACGACTATAGAAGTCGCAAAGGATACGAGTTATAATTTTGTTTATGCTTCTTTTGCCGAAGGAAAGGTAGTATCTGTTGAACCTGCCAAAGCGAAATGGGATATTGAGTGGACAAAGAACATTTCATCTGCTTCAACAGGCACCTCCTCTATTCCATACTCTATCTCCGATTTTGTTCTTATAAATTCTCGTGCCGGAACAACCGTGGCAACAGTTACAATATCAAGTGAGGTTACTTATGAAAACTTCGCTTTGGCTAACTTATCTACGGTGGAGTTTAGTTCTGATATGAATCATATCGGTTCTACTTGGCGCTCTACTAATCCGGCTACCGGAGTAAAGACGGATCGATTTTATGTGATACAAGATAGTGCAGGAAATGCGTATAAATTACGTTTCTTGAAAATGGGAGTTGCCGACGACGGAACGAGAGGATATCCTCAAATAGAATATGCGCTTCTGAAATAACTGGTTGCAGTATTAAGTACGGTAGAAAATAGTAGGCAAATTGAATAATTCAGTTTGCCTACTATTATTCTATCATTTACTTTTTTTATTCTTCTTACTATAAATAATTGTGAACTAAATAATCAGTAATATGTCCAAAAAGAAACTCGTTATGGCACTTGTTGTGCTATTCGTGCTCATCTTCGCTTGGGTGGCATGGTGCCAATTTGCATCGACAACAAAGGTTGCTTTAGTTAATTTTCAGCAATTCCAAACCACCAGCTTTATTAAATCGAATTCGGATCACTTCATCAAGTATGAAGAAGTTGCTCTTGATGAACTCGATAAACTGGGTGATTATGATTTCGTGTTAGGATTCGGCATGGGTATGAAGATCACTGCCGAACAACGAGAGCAGATACTGGAAGCGGCAGATGATGGTACTCCCATCTATATTTATTCTGCAACGAATCCGGATAATGCTATTTGTAATCTTGATAGTATTCAGAAAGAGGAGGTCACTTCTTATCTCAACAATGGGAATAAAGTGAATTATCAGAATATGGCAAGATACATTCGTCGCACCATTGATAAAAAAAAGCTTTGGACTGCCATACCCGAAAAGGCGAAAGAAAGTGCATCCGACGTACTCTACCATTTGGATGAAAACGTTTGGTTCGGTTCCGTATCTGCTTACGAAGCTTATTTAAAGAAGCATCATTTTTATAAGGAGGGTGCGCGTAAAGTTGCGATTGTTGGTGGGATGAACGATCCTTTCAGTGGTAACCGTGACAATATAGACAGCTTGATTGTAGCCTTGCAAAACTCAGGTCTGAATGTCTATCCGGTTTCTTCGTTGATGAAGAGAGTTGATTTTCTTAAAGAAATTGCCCCGGATGCAGTATTATACTTTCCGCATGGAAGATTAGCCATGGGGCAGGCCGATGTGGCTGTTGAGTGGTTGAAAGAACGTAATATTCCAATTTTTCAACCTTTAACTATCCTCCAGACTAAGGATGAATGGATGAAAGATCCGATGGGAATGTCGGGAGGCTTTATGTCGCAAAGTATTGTGATGCCTGAGTTGGATGGAGCTATCTACCCTTATGTGATCAATGCGCAGGAAGTTGATAAGGATGGATTGTATCTTTTTAAAGCAATCCCTGAAAGATTAAATGCTTTTGTGAAAATAGTCAATAATTTCATTGCGTTAAAGCATAAGAGTAATGCAGAGAAGAAGATATCTATTTATTTCTTTAAGGGAGCCGGACAACAGTCGCTTAGAGCGCAAGGATTGGAAACGGTGGCATCGCTCTATAACTTGCTCAAACGTCTTCGTACCGAAGGATATAAGGTTGATCATTTGCCGTCAACTGAAAAAGATTTTGAGAAGCTTTTGATGAAACAAGCCGCAGTGCTTAGTACTTACGCCGAAGGGGCTTTTGACGAATACCTGAAAAATGGACATCCGGCATTGGTGGAGAAGTCTGTTTATGAATCGTGGGTTCGCCAATCTCTTCCGAAGGATCTGTATGCTGATGTGACAACAAAGTATGGAGAAGCTCCGGGCGATTATATGAGTGTGCAGAAGGATGGAAAGAAATATCTGGGCGTAGCTCGTATTCAATTTGGTAACATAGCATTGCTACCTCAGCCCATGGCTGGTTTAGGAAAGGATGCTTTTGCTCTTGTACATGGAGCTAAGTCGGCTCCGCCTCATACATATATGGCAGCTTATCTATGGTCTCAGTATGCTTTCAAAGCAGATGCTATGCTACACTTTGGCACTCATGGTAGCCTGGAATTCACTCCTCAAAAGCAAGTGGCATTGAGTAACAATGATTGGCCCGATCGACTGGTGGGTACTATTCCCCATTTCTATTACTATTCCATTGGCAATATTGGGGAGAGTGTGATGGCTAAACGACGTGCTTATGCTACTCTTATATCTTATCTGACTCCAGCTTTTATGGAGAGCAACATGCGTACACAGTTTAAAGAGTTGGAAGATAAAATACGTGCTTACTACAAAATAGATGCAGCAAAACAACCGCAAGCATCGTTACTTGTTAAAAAACTGGCTGTCGGGATGGGACTTCATCGCGACCTTCGCCTCGACAGTGTGCTTACTAAACCTTATGCTACATCGGATATTGAGCGCATTGAAAACTTTGCAGAAGAGATAGCTAATGAGAAAATGATAGGGCAGTTGTACACTACCGGTATTGCTTATACCCCGGATAAGATTCGTTCTTCTGTGATGGCAATGAGTGCAGATCCCATAGCATACAGTATGGCCGCACTCGATAGGCAAAGAGGAAAGGTGACTGATAAACAATGGAAAAATAAAGTTTATTTCACTGAACACTATCTTATTCCGGCAAAGACATTGGTTCATCAGGTTTTGAATGGCAGAGCGGTGAATAATGCTTTGATTTGTAGTATGGCCGGTATTACTGAAAAAGAACTGGATGAGAGTGAACAGATATTAGCTCCTCCATCAAGGGGGATGATGGTTCGTAGTGCAAGAGCATCAGTGAGTGGTACTGGCAGTATGCATCATGCAAAGTCAGGCGGACATCCGGGTGGGATTCCGAAGACGGGTGAAATGCCCGAATTTGTGAAACAGATGCTTGCCAAAGAATCAAAGGAAGAAAAAACGTCGGGGCATTCGCACGTAAAAGATTCTGCTAAGAAGTCATCTTCTTCTATGAGAGGGACAGCAATGACTGCAAAAGTAAAAGCACCTCAATATACTAAAAAACAGAGAGAACGAGCTCGAGCCATTAGTGAGATAAAGCGCACGATAAATAACATTGTGGCTTACAAAACCGCTTTAGAACAAAGTCCGGAAGCTGAATTAAAATCGATCCTTAATGCTTTTTCGGGTGGATATGTTTCTCCGTCTTCCGGTGGCGACGCAGTTGTAAATCCTTCAGCTGTGCCTACGGGACATAATATGTACTCTATTAATGCGGAGGCAACTCCTTCTGTAGATGCATGGGAGAAAGGAATGGCATTGGCTGATGCTACTCTTGCTCAATATAAAAAACAACACGGTGAATATCCCCGAAAGATTAGTTATACCTTCTGGAGTGGCGAGTTCATACAAAGTGAAGGAGCTACAATCGCTCAGGCTCTCTATATGTTGGGCGTTGAGCCGGTGCGTGATGCGTTTGGTCGGGTATCCGACATACAGCTTATTTCATCAGCTGCTTTAGGACGGCCACGTATTGATGTGGTGATTCAGACTTCCGGTCAATTTCGTGATCTTGCTGTATCTCGCCTGGCACTTGTGTCTCGTGCTGTAGAAATGGCTGCTGCCGCTAAAGATCGTGAATATGAGAATCTGGTGGCAAAGAGTACTGTAGAGATTGAACATCAGCTTGTGGAACAGGGTGTTACTCCGAAAGAAGCGCGTGAGATGTCTACACAACGAGTGTTTGGAGGCATGAACGGGATGTATGGCACAGGCATACAAGGTATGGTGACGAGCGGTGACAAGTGGGAAAATGAAAAAGAGATAGCTGATACATATATCAATAATATGGGAGCTGTGTATGGCGGAGAAAAAGATTGGGGAGAATATAAGGCTGGATTGCTTAGAGCCGTTCTTCATAATACAGATGTAGTGGTTCAACCTCGTCAAAGTAATACGTGGGGAGCTTTGAGTCTTGATCATGTGTATGAATTCATGGGAGGAATGAACTTGGCGGTGCGCAGTGTAACCGGTAAAGATCCGGATGCCTACTTTGCCGACTATCGTAACCGAAACAATGTGAAAGTACAAGAGCTCAAAGAGGCTATTGGCGTGGAGGCTCGTTCTACGGTCTTTAATCCTTTGTATGTGAAGGAAATAATGAAAGGAGGATCGTCGAGTGCGGCACAAGTGCTGGAAGTGGTGACGAATACTTATGGATGGAATGTGATGAAACCCGATGTTGTGGATGATGAAATGTGGAATCAGTTGTATAGCACTTACATTGATGATCCGGAAAAGACAGGTATTAAAGATTTCTTTAAGAAAGAGAATCCGGGGGCATTGCAGGAGATAACTGCTGTGATGATGGAGACAGCCCGTAAGGGGATGTGGAAAGCTTCTGAAAGTCAATTGACTGGTCTGGCCAAACTTCATACTAGTCTGGTAAAAGAGTTCGGTGCTGTTGGCTCCGGTTTTTCGGGCAGTAATGCGAAGCTTCAGGACTTTATAGCCAAGAAAGTCTCCGCTGATGAGGCAAAGGCTTATAATCAGCAACTTCAATCGATGAAGTCTGCCGGCTCAAAAACAGGAGGAGATAAAGATGGAATCGTAATGAAGAAAGAGCAAATGGTGGAGGCAGAGGAGGGTGAGAAGTCTTCATTAAATGGCCTTCTCATTGTCTCGGCTGCACTTGTGATTTTTGGAGCTCTTCTCTTTTTCTTGAGAAGAAGAAGGAAATCGAATGATTAAAACAATCAGAGAATACCTGGGGATTACTAACTCAGGTATTCTCTTTACTGATAAGTTATGGAATTAGTCATACTATTTCTGATGGCATTCATCATTATTAACTGTGTACTGAAGCTTAGTTTTTGGAAGCCATGGCAAACGCTCGTTTTTGCTTTGCTATGCGTTTTATTTATCTTATTTGCCTGGAAGTACGCTGTCTCGCAGTCTAAAACGCAGATAGAGAATTATTTAAATGATGTGTCGATATTGCAAAATATAGCAGTACTCATTACGCTAGAATCTGTTGTTTGTTTTGCATTTTGTTTTGCGGCACTTCGTGCTGTGTTTGGAAAAAAAACCAAGCGATTTTTGCTGCCTTTACAGATGTACCCAAGTCTACTTTTATTTCCTGTATTGTTTAATATCCTGACGCAGACGATCTTTACTTTATCGGGTACCGACTTTTCCATCATCGCTTATGTCCTAGCCGCATTAGTATTCTTTTTACTTCCCCTGCTGAGCTGGCTGATACGCTTGTTTTTGCCTGAAACTGAACTCCGACTTGAAGTGCACTTTTTGATCAGTTTGTTGGTGTGCATCTTAGGGTTGCTGGTTACTGTGAATGGAAACGTGACGTATGCTGCTGCTAAGGAACCAGTGAACGTAGAAGTCTTGCTGCTTTCGTTGGGGGGCTTTTCTGTAGCCTTTTTGTTGGGAGTTGTCAGCGACAAGGTAAAGTGGTGGATACTCCAACGGAAAGAAAATAAAAAGACCAAAGTTAATGGACGTGTTAGTAGTGACACTCCTTAAACTAGTCACGATGGCTGCTCAGCAAAGGATACATGGATGCCTTGTACAATGGCATTAAATTTTAATTAATAACAATAAATAGTCTGAATGGAAACGATTTCAAAATTGCTGTTTTGGGTAGCCAACAGCTTACTTATTCCCGATATTATTCTATTACTGGGGTTATTCGTTCGCTCGCTGTTGTTAGTTGGCGGTTTCTATAACCAATTTATGACCAAGCGGAAGAATGATAAGAAACTGAATGATAAAATAAAAGAGTTAACTGTTGGAACGATTGATGCACTAAAGATGCATCTGCCTAAAAAAGATGATTCATTATTTGTGAAGTATCTGCGTGACTTGTTGACTACTTCTCCGAGTGAAGCTTATTCTGATTTTACGGTTTCAAGCTTTGAGAACGAAGCGGAGAAAGATCTTTCGCTCTCGAAACTATTAGCAAAGATGGGGCCGGTGTTGGGACTGATTGGTACGCTTATCGCAATGAGCCCGGCACTTGTGGGATTATCCACTGGTGATATAGCGGGTATGGCATATAATATGCAGGTCGTGTTTGCCACTACGGTTGTAGGTCTGGTGATAAGTGCGGTAGGATTGGTCACATTGCAGTTTAAACAACGATGGTATGCTAAAGAGGTGAATAATCTGGACTATGTGGCCAGGGTGTTGAACGAAAAACAAAAGCAACAATGAGAGGTCGTTCGAGAAGAGTCAGTAAATTTCTGCATGAAGAAGATACAGATCCGTTGAGTGTTATCGTTAATTTATTTGATGTAGCGATGGTTTTTGCCGTTGCGCTCATGGTAGCTATGGTGATGCACCTCAATATGACGGAGGTCTTTACCAAAGAAGATTATACCATTGTGAAGAATCCGGGAAAGGAGAATATGGAGATTATTACCAAAGAGGGGAATAAAATTAATAAATATACTCCCTCTAAGGATAAATCGACCAATTCACAAGGTAAGCGAGTGGGCATTGCTTATGAATTGGAGAATGGTGAAATAATCTATGTACCCGAATGATGTTACTTCTTTGCCGTAAGCAGAAATACCGGATATTCGCGTAATCCTTCGTCTGTCTTTCTTTTTACCACGAAACAGGGTCCATAAGAAATATCAGTGAATCCTACTTTTTCGAGACTTGTCTTTAATTGGACAGGATCAAATCCGTTGTGCCCATCGAATCCTTTGCCGTGGAAAGAACCATCTTCAGTGTATAGGTCGGCAATGGCCAGATACCCATCCGGATTAAGCAACTGGTAGAATCGTTCGAGGACGAGGTCTATCTTAAGTAGGTGATGCATAGCCATCTGTGTAAAGATGCAATCGTATGTAGTGTCTTTATATTCTTCTTTTTCCAGGTCGAAAAGGATAGGAGTGAGCGTTGGTGAATTGCTTCGGGCGACTTTCTCTTGCATCACTTTCACCATTTCGGTTGAGCTATCCATCAGTGTTATGTTTGCGAAAGACTCAGATAAGAGGAAACTCAGAATGCCGGTGCCTGCTCCATATTCCATCGCTGTCATCTTTGCAGTGATGGGAAGAATTTGGCGCATTTTATTGGCGATAGTCTCTGAACGTTCCCAGTGAGTGGGGTCATTATCCCACTGTTGGGCTCTTGTATCGAATAGATTCATTCTTTTAATCTTTTTGTTGTTACTTGTATCTTCTTCTAAAAAGCACATAGATAACAATATGCATGTGCCAATGGTTCTTCTTTCGAGTTTTTGTTTCTCCGGTTTTTTACCTGTTTTTTGCTTTAAGATGCTGACTGTGATGGTTTTTTATCTATTTTTGAACTTTCAAATAATATGGTGGAACGTAAAATCATACACATTGATATGGATGCTTTCTTTGCTTCGGTAGAGCAGAGAGACAATCCTGAATTGCGTGGTAAACCCGTTGCTGTGGGCTATTCTGAAGAGCGAGGTGTAGTGGCTGCTGCAAGCTATGAGGCCAGACGTTACGGTGTTCGTTCAGCCATGTCTTCTCTGAAAGCGAAGAACCTTTGTCCCCATCTGATCTTTGTTCCTGGGCGGATGAGCGCTTACAAGGCTGTCTCCCGACAAATTCATGAAATCTTTCATGAGTATACCGATCTGATCGAGCCATTGTCTCTTGATGAGGCTTTTCTGGATGTTACGGAAAACAAGAAAGGGATTAGTCTTGCTGTTGACATTGCTGTGGCAATCAAAAAGAGCATCCGGGAGGAATTGGGCTTAATTGCATCGGCTGGTGTGTCTTACAATAAATTTTTGGCTAAGATAGCGTCCGACTATCGTAAACCGGATGGACTTTGCACCATTCATCCACAACAAGCACTTGATTTTATCTCTCATCTGCCAATAGAATCTTTCTGGGGGGTAGGTCCGGTGACAGCGAAGAAAATGCATACTTTGGGCATTCACAATGGCGAACTACTTCGGTTGTGTACTTTAGAGATGCTAACTCATCAATTCGGCAAGGCAGGGTTTATGTACTATGACTTTTCGAGAGGGATTGATCTTCGTCCGGTAGAGGCTGTGCGGATAAGGAAGTCGGTTGGCTGCGAGCGTACGTTAGAGAAAGACATTAGCTTGCGCTCGTCGGTCATTATTGAACTGTATCATGTGTCAATGGAACTTGTTGAGCGCTTGAAGCAGGCTGATTTTACAGGGAATACGTTGACTTTAAAGATTAAGTTTCATGACTTTAACCAGATTACCCGGAGCTTCACTCAGGCCAATGAACTAAAAACGTTGAATGAGATACTACCTCTGGCCAAGCAACTACTCAAGGAGGTGGAATACAGTAACCATCCGATACGGCTTATCGGCCTTTCTGTTTCTAACCCGAAAGAGCTGATTGACGAGAAAGAAGAGTGGGAGCAACTGAGCTTTGAGTTTAGTGATTGGTCGGATTAGTATATAACCATTTTAATTGCTGCTTACTTGCATTGTATTTACAGGTGGATTATTGTACTTTTGTGCAGACAATAAAAAAGCTCAATATGAATGCAAGAAGGTTCCTCTTTATCATATCCCTACTTTTTTCCATGGCAACATATAGTAATAAGGTAACTGAAGGGGCAGGTGTGCCGTGGGAATTGGCTACACTTCGTAAGCAAACGATTCACAATCTGGAGTATAAACTTAGCTTTACTATTCCTAGAGTGAGGACGGAGAATGTCGCCGGCAAGGTTTGGATGCGTTTTACATTATCGGAGAAAACGCCCCTCATTGTAGACTTTCGTGAAGAAGCAGACAAGGTTCGCTCTTTGTTGCTTAATGGGAAACCGGTTCCTTATCGGGTGAGTAATGAACATATCATCATTGATCAGAAAAATATATCAAAAGGAACGAATGAACTGAACATCACATTCATTGCCGGAAACCAGTCGCTGAACAGGAACGACGAATTTCTATACACCTTGCTTGTACCCGATCGGGCACGTACGCTTTTTCCTTGTTTCGACCAGCCCAATCTGAAAGCTCGTTTCACTCTCGAGCTTCAACTACCTGCTTCGTGGAGTGCTGTGTCCAACTCGGGCGTAACAAAAGAAACGAAAGCGGGAGAGAGAAAAACCCTTCTGTTTGCAACAACCGAACCGTTGAGCACCTATTTGTTTGCTTTCGCTGTCGGTGAATTTAAGCAAGCGAAAGCCACAAGGAAAGGTAGAACCATTGCGGCCTATTACCGTGAAACGGACGAGAAGAAAGTTGCGCAACTCGATACGGTATTCTCACAGATCTTTGATGCATTGGAGTGGCAAGAAGCCTTTACCGGCATTGCTTACCCGTTCTCTAAATACGATTTTGTAGTTTTGCCCGGTTTTCAGTTTGGTGGAATGGAGCACACTGGCGCTACGTTCTATAACGATAGGCGTATCTTCCTGAATGAGCATGCTACTCCTGATGAAGAATTGGAACGCACACAATTGATTACCCATGAAACCTCCCACATGTGGTTTGGAGATTTGGTTACGATGAATTGGTTTGATGATGTCTGGACGAAGGAAGTCTTTGCTAATTATTTTGCATCAGCTATGTCAGAGCCTGTGTTCCCGAAAGTAAATCATCGGCTAAATAATTTGAAGACATTCACGGCTGCTTCTTTATCTGAAGATAGAACGTTGGGCACCACTTCCATTCAGCAACCTCTCGATAACTTGAGTAATGCCGGTTTGATTTATGGTAATATTATTTACGACAAGGCTCCGGTGATGATGCAAAAGTTAGTGGAGATAATGGGTTGGGAGGCCTTCCGTAGTGGGATACGCCAATACCTCACTACTTATGCCTATGGCAATGCCACTTGGGATGATCTGATTAATATTCTGGATAGTAAGACGGATGCTGACTTAGCCTCGTTTAGTAAAGTATGGGTAAAACAAAAGGGAATGCCGGATATTTCTCTTACTACTTCTGAGAAAGGTTTTACTGTCAGACAAACCGATCCATGGAAACGAGGTTTAGTTTGGCCACAACGTTTTGCCGTGAAAGTAGTGGGAGAGAAAGATACTCTTATTCATGTGGATCTAACGACAACCGAATGTGAAATACCTCTTGGCTTTGCAGCCGGGAAACTGTTGCCTAATTATGACGGACGAGGTTACGGACGTTTTCTTTTAGATAAACCGACAGCCGATTATCTCTTGAATCATTGGGCCGAAGAGAAAGATGACTTGGCTCGACAGTCGTACCTAATGACGCTTTACGAAAATAGGCTTTGCTTTCGTATGAATAACAGTGACTTTGTTCGCTCGTTGCTGACTGGATTGAAGCATGAAACGAACGATTTGGTAGCATCTTCTATCGTGAGCTATTTGTGGAATTCTGTTTTAGAGTTGCGTGGTGATGAACGTGGCGTCGCTGAGACTAATCTGTTTGATCTGAGCAACGAACATCCCTTGACTTCTTGTCGCATTCAACTCAAACGCATGCTTCGGGATGTAGCTGAATCGCCCAAAGTCGTTGGCGAGCTATATGCGATATGGGATGCTGCTTCGGATCAACTATTGAGTGAACGGGATTATACTTCACTCGCTTACAACCTTTGCCTGAAGATGCCCGAAAAGTACGAGACTATATCTGCCAAACAACATGCAAGAATTAGCAACCCGGATCGTTTAAGAGAGTTTGACTTCATTATACCTTCATTAACGCCCGATTCGTTAAAGAGAGATAGCCTCTTTCAGTCGCTCTCTAAAGCAGAGAATCGACGAATAGAGCCATGGACGCAAACCGTTTTGGCGTTTTTGAATCATCGTAGTCACGAAACAGGTTCGGTGAAATACATTCGTCCGGGATTAGAACTTTTGAAGGAAGTGCAACGCACAGGGGATATATTCTTCCCCAGAGGTTGGGCTAATGCATTGCTAGGAAGCCATCGTAGCGCTGAGGCCTACCAGGCGGTGAAGACCTTTTTTGCAGAACATCCTGACTATCCCCAATTGCTGAAGAATAAGATCTTGCAAGCGGCCTATCCACTCTATCGGGCAAATGGAGAGTGGATAGAACCACAGGAATAAGATTATTGTATCCCTAATTTGTCTTTTAGTTCTTTCGTCAAAGCATCTTTGTGAACCATTACATAGATGGTTTTGGCGCGTACATAGCTTTGAGACATATTGAGATAGCCATTGAATTTATTACGCTCTGTTCCCCAAGAATTTTTGGTCATGTAGTACTTTGTACCATTTTGATCTTTAACAATTCCTGTCAGATGCATCAGGTGGTCGTCTGTAGTCTGGAAACCTTCGTATCCTTGTTGACGGACATCTTGGGTTACATTCACCTCGGGGCAAGGTTGTGCAAATTTGTATGCTTCCTGTAGGCGATCTTCTTTGCTCATCTTTTCGAAGCGTGCTCTGTCTGTTGTGGCAGATTCATCGATCTTTTCTGTTTCGGGATTAATGGCGACTCCGTTTTTGAAAGAGAATCCTTTCTCGCTTACATCTCCGTCCCAACATACTGTATACCCATTGTTTAGCGCATGATCTATTACTCCCATCATCTCATCAAGCGGCAGATTGTACATCAGTTGATGTTCCCAGTTATCAGGCACTTCGGGAGCAAACTTCTCGTAATAGGGTTTGTGGTTGAAGCTTGTTAATTCTACATAGTCGTCCATGTCTAGCCCCAAGCTTGCTGCAAAAGTTTTAGGAGTATATTCCTTACCTTTATAGCTAAACTTCTGTGGTATCTCACCCAGATAAATATCGAACAGGCTATTTAGTAACTTGTAGTATTCGGGGCTGCGTTTAGATTGCTTTATAGCAGCATTAGCTATAGCCGATATGTATTCTGCCAATTCATTATGATTGTGTTGCTTGGAATCATAATGAATGCCGCTGTAAACTTCTTCAGGTACAATACCTACTTCTTTATAGGCATTCATAAATGTGTGCGAAAGACTTCCCTGTCCGATGTTTCCCTCTCCCTTCCGAAGAAAATTATCATCCAACTGATTCATGTACTTTTGGCGAACAATGAACATCTCAGATAAATCGTACGTACCTTTGCCCATGCGGATCAGTTCCGACTCCATGAAAGAAGCTGTGGCAAAACACCAGCAAGTGCCACTGGAAGCTTGGTTCTTAACAGGAGTAGCTTCCTGGGATACGAGTGTTGTGAACTTATATCCGGGCGTTTGCGCTATTACATTTGTCGCAAGTAACAGAGTTGCGACTGATAAAATAAAAGTTCTCATACTGTTTGTTTTATTATTTTAGTTTCCACCGGTCCATGCCTTACGTGGCTTTTCGTTTAACTCAGGACTAACTTAGAATCCCTTTTGAAAGTCGTGCCAGAATTTGTTACCCATCTCCTGCCAACGCAGCAATGTTGCACCTGCAAAATCAGCGGTATATCCCGTAAGAAAAGCTTGTGCGGCTTCTTTTCCTTGGGCCTTTACTATTTCAGCATACTGTTTTTCTACAAAGGGTAATTCACGTTGTCCTTTTTGATCAAAGTAAGTCAGATTGCTCTCTACCAATTCTTTTGTTGCTCCCCATTTTACGGTTGCCAGCTTGTTGGCTCTTCTAAATGCCCAAATAGCTGCATCTTCACGATAGCGGTGTTGCCCGCAAATCTTGAAGCATTCAGGCAGATCTTTTGTGCCACAGAATATAGGAATGCGGGGGCTTTGTCCCGGATTATCGAACGAAAACCATACTACACCTCCAACGGCATCAGGAAGCCAGCTACGTAACTGGATGACAGTGGAGTAGGAACATTGTGGAACAGCAATGTTTCTGTTATTCTTTACCACGTCTCCTTTAATTGCGTTTAGCATATTCATCATGTCTCTACCCATCCAAGGGTTGGCCATGGGACTGATGATGGTATCTTTCTCTTCGCTATCTTTTCTCTTTACTGTGACCTTTAAATTCCGAGTGACATCCCATTCGGTTCCTTCGTAAGTTTGGCGGAGCAACTTTACTACATCTGTAGCCGAAACAGGCTTTTCAGGTTTCACGCTGAAAGGTAGTTCTTCCGCATCATAACTTAGATGGAGTGATGGAGCTAAAGCATTCAGCACAAAGAATTCTCGGATACTGAACGCTTTTTTTTCGCCGAAGTAGTTAGCACCACTATACGCTTTCCAGAATTTGAAAGGTTCTTTGCCATCCCAAAAGCCTAGCTTCTGGGCCACTTCAAAAACATTGTTCGAAGCCATGTAGTTATCTGTATCCTTTAAATCCAGTGTGCTGATACGTGATATGTTTGCAGAAATACCGATGTGATTGTCGGGAATTCGTACGGCTGCCCAGACGCCCCCTATTTTATCTTTTCCTTCACCAAAAATCTCAAAGTGCCATACTTCTTTCGGGTCGGCAAAAGTAAGGCACTCTCCCCAGTCTGCATAGCCATATTTCTCTACTAATTCTCCGATAAGCGTGATCGCTTGTCGGGCAGTGGTACAGCGTTGTAGCGCTACTTTTTCAAGTTCTTCAATCATGAACATTCCATTAGGGTTGACCAACTCTTTGCGGCCGCTGATGGTTGTTTCTCCAATACCTAATTGTTTTTCGTTCAGGCATGGATAGGCTGTATCCAAAAAAGAAAAGGTGGAACTTGCTTGAGGGATGTATCCTTTTAACTTCAAGCCGGTGGCATCATTCACAAACTCGGTGTGCAAACGATCCTGATAAATAGCTATTGTAGTATCTTTCTCGTAAGTCGCTTCCGGCTCTACTGCTACCCATGTGCGGTAATAACTGTCACAAGTATGGCTTGTCATCACAGAACCATCGGCTGATGCTTTTTTACCGACCATTATGCTTGTACAACTTTCGGGATTGAGTACCGGCATTTGTTTGTAGAATTCTTGAGCAATACATGTTGAGCTCAACGAGGAGAGAAGAACAAGCGTTGTAGCAACTAGTTTCATCCTTTATTTGGTTTTGAGGGTTTATGCTACAAACTTATGCAAAAATATTGATTTATGAATGTGTCTAATGAAAAATAGAAGTATTTGAGGTAGAAATATATCAAAAAAGCGGAGATACTCATTCGTTCCCCGCTTTTTGCTATTTTATCTTAATCTCGTAATTTACATAGTAGACTGCTTTTTAAGCAGTTCTTTGCTATTTACATCGTTACCTGTTTCTCAAGCAACTTTTGCAATTTGCCATTTAATAATTGGCACATAATTCCGTTTCCCATTGCATGGTATCTTTTGATACGGTACTGCAACATAATGATTTCATTTGCATTTCTTTTCATAATCTTCATCTTTTGTGCCCTTCACGTTTTGAAGAGCGGTTTGTTATCCTTTGTTTCTTTGAACACTGCAAAGATACGGCATATTCTTGAATAATATGTTTTATAACATATAAATTATGCAAAAGAACTCGATTTTTTGATTAAAGAGGCGATATCGGGACGATTATTACAATTGCGTTACATGAAAAAGCGAATATCTAGGTTAATTGCGGGCTTATTCCATTCACTCAGGTCTGTTTCACATACATATATAAATAGAAAGCGGGCATTGTCAGAATCGACAATGCCCGCTTAAGTAGTTATCTCTATTAATTCTGCTTACTTCGCAAAGCTTACAGCACGCGTTTCGCGTATTACTGTAATTTTCACTTGTCCCGGATAAGTCATCTCATCCTGAATCTTTTTAGCGATTTCGTTCGATAAGCTTTCAGTTTCTTTATCATCAATTTTATCAGCACCCACAATGACACGGAGTTCGCGACCGGCTTGTATAGCGTAAGTCTTGGTTACTCCCGGATATGACATTGCTAATTGCTCTAAATCATTCAAACGTTTGATATAAGCTTCTACAATTTCACGACGGGCACCCGGACGAGCTCCTGAGATGGCATCACAAACTTGAACGATGGGAGCAAACAGGCTCGTCATTTCTATTTCATCATGATGAGCACCAATTGCATTGCAGATATCCGGCTTTTCTTTAAACTTCTCTGCAAGTTTCATACCAAGCAATGCGTGTGGCAATTCAGGTTCTTCATCAGGCACCTTGCCTATATCGTGAAGTAATCCTGCACGTTTCGCTTTTTTAGGATTCAGCCCAAGTTCAGATGCCATTACCGCACAAAGATTGGCTGTTTCGCGAGCATGTTGCAACAGATTTTGTCCGTAAGATGAACGGTACTTCATTTTTCCGATAATACGGATTAATTCAGGATGCAATCCGTGAATTCCTAAATCGATAGTAGTACGTTTACCTGTTTCAATAATTTCTTCCTCTACTTGTTTCTTTACTTTAGAAACAATCTCCTCGATGCGTGCCGGATGAATACGTCCGTCCGTTACTAATTGGTGCAGAGCAAGCCGTGCTATTTCACGACGCACTGGGTCGAAAGCCGAGAGTACAATTGCTTCAGGGGTATCATCTACTACGATTTCAACTCCTGTAGCAGCTTCAAGTGCTCGGATGTTTCGTCCTTCACGGCCAATGATACGACCCTTGATTTCATCTGATTCTATATGGAACACAGTCACTGAGTTTTCAATGGCGGTCTCCGTTGCTACACGTTGAATAGACTGTATGACAATACGCTTGGCCTCTTTATTGGCTGTCATTTTAGCCTCGTCCATTATGTCGTTGATGAAAGATTGCGCATCTGTTTTAGCTTCCTCTTTCAATGATTCGATCAATCTGTTTTTTGCGTCATCGGCAGATAAACCTGAAATTGCTTCTAGCTTTTCAATTTCCTGATGTTGCAACTTATCCAACTCTTCTTTCTTCTTATCAACAATGACCAACTGCGCTTCTAAATTTTCTTTCACAGCCTCAGCTTCTGTTTTCTTTCGTTGAACTTCTTCCTGGCGTTGAGCAATTACCATTTCGCGTTGCTTAATTCTATTCTCCGCTTGCTGAATTTTTTGGTTGCGGAGGGATACTTCCTTTTCCAAATCAGCTTTCTTGTTCAGGAACTTCTCCTTCACTTCCAGCAATTTGTTTTTCTTAATAACTTCTGCTTCAGTCTCGGCCTCTCTTAAAATGCTGTCGTATTTCGACTTCAAAGCATATTTAAAGAGTACGTACGATAGGGATCCCCCTACGATGAAACATACAATGGATACTACTATTGTTACTGTCATTGCTATTAATTTAATATATAAATAAAAACGCACCACCTAAATACACAGAGTAGAAATCTTTCTCTCAGTGCATTTCAGTAGTGCGTGTATCGTTTTCTCTCCAGATAGTATCTTATTCTTTTCTGAAATATTCTTCAAGTACTTCAGTAAGTTCTTCTATCTTTTCCGTATATGGTTCCGTATCATTACGCTGTTTCTGCTTCAAATTATCTAGTGAAAATTCATACGCCACCATGGCTATAATTTTCTCCAGATCCAGATTCTTATAATGAGTCCGGTACGCATTGAGTTTGATATTAACTTGCTTGGCAGCCTCTCTTACTATCTCCTCCTCATCGCGATTTATCTGAAGGGGATAGTTTGAGTCTGCTATCTGCAGGTTTATCTTTATTTTATCGTTCATACACCTTTATCGTTTATTCATTTAATAAAGCGATGCATTTATCGACTTCACGCACTAATTTGGACAATCGCAGTTTCGTCTCTTTTACGTCACTGCCGCTAAGGCTGATTGTCGTTGCTGTTTTTAGGTTAGTGTAGTTAGCTTCCAATATCATATAGTCAGCTTGTACCTTCGCTTTCTCTTCTTTTTTTTCTTCAAGAAGTCGCTTTAACTCTGCATTTTCGCGCTTTAGCTCGTCGTGTAAATAGATCAAATGCCTGAGTCTTGCTTCAAAGGTAGATAATAACTTTTTTTCTTCTTCTGTCATTCCACACCAAAATTGTACACAAAAATACAATTAACTACGAGATTACAAAAGCTTTTCATCGGAAATTAATAGATTTTACTTAAAATACTTATCTACCACCTCAAAAGATTCCTCTATCGCTTATTCTTTGAGCATTGAATTAAATAATTAATAAAATTATTTGGTTTATAATATAAACTAGTTATCTTTGCGAAGATTCGAATCTAAGAACTAGTGCGTCTCCTTATTTAATAGTGAAATAGAATGGGGATGATTAGTTGTAATTTATTTCTAGAGTGTTTCAAAGTGCTTATTTGTGTTTCAGATAGATAAGTGGAAGTAAAACGAATAAAAGTAATGCAATTATGGAATTAGTAGAAGAAAAGCAGAAAATGAAAACTCGATTCTCATTACATGTTACTATGAGTATCGTAAAGTACATTGTAATTAATGTATTCTTGGTTGTGGTTAATTGGCTTACCACTCCACACTATTGGTGGGTGTTATGGGTTATAGCAGGTTGGGGTGTCGGTTTGTCTCTCAACTTATTGTCGGAGTATCTGACATATAAAATAAATAAAGAGCAATAAAAATGGAAACATTGATTCTCAATATACTAACTGCTTGGGTGGCAGTTGTTATAGTTCTTGCTTATTATAGTTATGAATATAGTAATTAATTGGCTATGGAAGATAAAAAGCTTACCGAGAAAGAGAGTTTAGAACTGATTTCTCAAATGATTTGCAATACACGTAATAGAATGGAAGATAATAATGGTATTCCGTTCATTATTTGGGGCTACTCAACGGTTTTTACAGCATTAGCGGTATGGTATATGGTTACCACTACACAGAATTATTACTGGCAGTGGCTTTGGTTTGCTATACCTACACTATCATATCCTGCGTGGTTCATATTCAATGCTGATAAAAAGAAAAAGGAGAATCCGCATGTAAAAACATTTGTAGATCGTGTGATAGGGCATGTATGGATGGTATTTGGTATTACAGGGTTTCTTGTATCTATGATGGCTATTTTATATCGTATTCCTATTCTGTTTATTATCTTGTTAACGATGGGCATGGCTACTGCTATCACCGGATTGATCATTCGTTTTAAGCCCGTAATCATTTCCGGCTTTTTAGGTATGGCTCTTTCGCTCTTGTGTGTCGTCGTGAAGGGTACTGATGCAATCTTAGTTTTTGCTGCTGCTTTTGTGCTGATGATGGTGATTCCGGGACATATATTAAATAATGCGAGTAAAAAACGATGAAAGGGAGGGTAGGATATGTTTAAGGAACTGAATCCGTTGCTTCACTCCGAACTTCGTTTGGGCATTATTTCTTTGCTGATTTCCGTTGAAGAGGCTGATTTTGTTTATATTCGCCAACAAACAGGATCGACAGCGGGGAATCTCAGCATACAGATTGATAAGCTGAACAATGCAGGTTATGTGGAAGTAACGAAGTCGTTTAAGGGAAAGATGCCTTGTACCACGTGCCGGATTACACCTGCCGGTATAGATGCTTTTGAAGAATACGTGGATGCTTTGAAGAGTTACATTATTAAATAAGAGATATTGTTATGTTGAAAGTCTTAGTTACATTTGCCGTAAAGGATGAACTCGTGGAAATTAAATGGCCTGATGCGGAACTTTATTATTTGCGCACAGGTATTGGAAAAGTAAAAGCAGCTTTTCGTGTCTCAGATGCTATTAATCAGGTGCAGCCCGATTTAGTTCTTAATTTGGGAACGGCAGGTACCATCAATCATCAGGTAGGCGATATTCTGGTCTGTCGCAGGTTTATCGATCGCGACTTACAAAAAATAAAAGATTTGGATTTGGAATATGAGATCAGTACGGCCGATTTGCTTCAGGAAAAAGGTTATTGCAGCAATTGGGTAGGGGAAGCTACTTGCAACACAGGCGACAGTTTCCTAACCGAGCTAACCGACGTGGATGGTGATGTGGTAGATATGGAGGCTTTTGCACAAGCTTTTGTTTGCCAGAGTAAGCAGATTCCTTTTGTATCAGTAAAATATGTGACTGATGTGATTGGACAAAATTCTGTGGCTCATTGGGAAGATAAGCTAGCCGATGCACGTATCGGTCTTTCTCACTTTTTCAATGTCCTGTACGACAGGATATGATAGGTGACACCTATGGCGATAAGCAATAAAAGTATTTTTGCCCACATTATAGGTACAAAGAATGAGATGCTGCAGAGCATTGTTGTCCACATTAGGGTGATGGAGATGATTTTCGCACGTAGTGGGATGGCTTTTTCTTCACGGAAGTTGCGAATGTATGGCCCTAAGTGTTTTTGACTTAGTAACCAGTTGTATAGTCGGGGAGATGCTCTGAAATAGAGTGCAGCTGTGAGCAAGAGAAATGGTGTTGTGGGCAACAATGGCAAGAATATGCCCGCGATGCCTAATATCAGCGAAACGGTTCCTATAATGATATATATGGTTTTCATGCGGACTGCTATTACTGATGGGTATATAAAAAGAACTGTGATTACAAACGTAGTCACAGTTCTTTTTGCACGGGAGGAGAGGCTCGAACTCCCGACACCCGGTTTTGGAGACCGGTGCTCTACCAACTGAGCTACTCCCGTGTTTGCGTGTGCAAAGGTAATAGATTCTATGGAATCTGCAAGAGTAGCTACTAAAATGTTTTTATCTTAGAATCTTTAATTTTTCCCATTCATCGGGTTTGAAGCCAACCAACACAAATGATTCACTCACTACCAGCGGGCGTTTTACTAACTTCCCGTTGCTGGCTAATAGCTCTATTTGTTCTTCTTCGCTCATTGTGGCAAGTTTGTCCTTGAGCCCCAGCTCTTTGTAGATTACTCCGCTTGTATTGAATAGTTTTTTGATGGGTAGGCCACTTTTAGGAATCCATTGTTTCAACTCTTCAGCAGTGGGATGCTCTTCGACAATTAATCGGTTGGCAAACTCTATTTCATTCTCAGTTAACCATTTCTTAGCCTTTTGGCAAGTGCTGCAGGCCGGATATTGCAAAAATATAGGTTTCATATTCTTTCGTTTTATCTTAAATGTGAATTTATATCATTAGTAACTCTTGAAACATCATGCGATAGACTGATGCCTTTTTGTCAATCGAGAGTGGATAAGCTCGCGACGAAGATGGCATTCGGTAGATCCTTATAGGTTGTTCGTTATGCATAAATTCGCAAAAATCGCCAATCTTAGGTTCTTCTACTTGTAACTGAGCACACAATATGTCAGTTGCTTTCTGCCCGGTTGCTACAATCGCTTTGCATTGAGGTACTTGTTTCAACAGTTTTCCTATGTCTGTTGTTTGCACAACTTCCAGAAATTTATCCGATGCATTATCTTGCAACCGTCGTACGGCCATAGCAGTATCAAACAATGCAATACCTTTTTCCTCTAAAAACCGGATGATACGTTCACGACAAAATGATTTTTTGTCCTCGTTCAGGAAGAAGCCCTTTTCTTCGAAAAAAAGGATCCCCATTATACGCCACATATCGTTATTCAGATTCGGGTAATAGAACTCCATTGACCATCGTTTTTTTTGTGGTGGAAAACTGCCGAGCATTAATAAACGGGCATTTGGAGGCAAAAAGGGATTTAAAGGATGATTTTCTATAGGGAGTGATTCCATTTTTTCTTTTCTTAAATAGTTCTTTTTTGCCACTAAATATCGCACTTTTACTTGAAAAGAGAAAATGCTTCGAACTTTTAGTTCTATAATCACATCCAAAAAGCTCTGACTCTTAAATTAATTAACTATTTTTGCACCTTTAATTTAATAGAAGATAATAGAATAAATTTAGTTATGAAAAGAATTACTACGATTTTCCTTCTCGTATTCTTAATTACTGCTCTTGGTGTTAAAGCGCAGAACATTCAGTTACACTACGATTTCGGTCGTGCTTTATATAATAAGGATCTTAAGGCTCGCCCATTGTTGACCTCTACAGTCGAAAAATACCAACCGGATAAATGGGGTAGCACCTTTTTCTTTGTCGACATGGACTATAACTCTAATGGCGTGGAACAAGCTTATTTTGAGATTGCCCGTGAACTACAATTCTGGAAAGGGCCCTTTTCGGCTCATCTCGAATACAATGGTGGTTTGGCCAAAACCTATTCTATTAACAATGCTTATTTGGCCGGGGCAACCTATACCTATAATAATGCTTCGTTTAGCAAAGGCTTTTCATTGAGTGCTATGTATAAGTACATTCAAAAAAACGACTCACCCAATAATTTTCAGTTAACGGCTACGTGGTACATGCACTTGCATGATAATCTCTTTACTCTTTGTGGTTTTGCTGACTATTGGAGAGAAGAAACATGGTTTAATTCTAAGATGACTTTTTTAGCCGAGCCTCAGTTCTGGGTGAATCTGAACAAGATAAAAGGTGTAAGCGATGATTTCAATCTTAGTGTAGGTAGTGAAGTCGAGGTTAGCAATAATTTCTATGCGGGTAGAGCTTACGTTATTCCTACCATTGCTCTTAAGTGGACATTAAACTAAAAACATAGATGAAAACAGATTTAATTTACGGAATAGAAGATCGTCCACCTTTTAAAGATGCTTTTTTTGCCGCTTTGCAGCATTTGCTTGCTATTTTTGTTGCCATTATCACTCCTCCTCTGATTATAGCCGGAGCTTTGAAGTTGGATGTAGAGAAAACGAGTTTCCTGGTGTCTATGTCCTTGTTTGTTTCCGGTATTTCTACCTTTATTCAATGTCGACGCTTTGGCCCGTTGGGTGCTAAGTTGCTTTGTATTCAAGGAACAAGTTTCTCCTTTATCGGTCCTATTATTACGACCGGTTTGACTGGTGGATTACCTCTTATCTTTGGCGTTTGTATGGCTGCCGCTCCTGTAGAGATGATAATCAGTCGCACTTTTAAATACCTGCGTACTATTATTACTCCTCTGGTCTCCGGCATTGTAGTACTTCTTATCGGATTGAGCCTGATAAAAGTGGGTATTGTTGCTTGTGGCGGAGGCTATGCAGCAATGGATAACGGTACGTTTGGTTCTTGGGAGAATCTTTCCATAGCCGGATTGGTACTGCTTAGTGTTCTTTTCTTTAATCGTTGCAAGAACAAATACTTGAGAATGAGTTCCATTGTATTGGGCATTTGCCTTGGATATGGAATGGCACTCTTTCTGGGTAAGGTAGATATGAGCTCGCTGAGTACGGATACATTAATGGGATTTAATATCCCCCTGCCATTTAAATACGGATTGGACTTTAATATATCTTCTTTTATCGCTGTCGGACTTGTTTATCTGATAACAGCCATTGAAGCAACAGGAGATGTAACAGCCAACTCAATGATTTCCGGACTTCCGATTGAGGGTGAAGGGTATGTGAAACGTGTTTCGGGTGGGGTATTGGCTGATGGTTTTAACTCTTTCCTAGCCGGCGTTTTCAACTCGTTTCCTAATTCTATTTTTGCGCAAAATAATGGTATCATTCAACTTACCGGCGTAGCTAGTCGCTATGTGGGTTATTACATTGCTGCTATGTTGGTTCTATTGGGATTATTTCCTGTAGTTGGGACGGTCTTTTCATTGATGCCCGATTCTGTATTAGGCGGTGCTACATTGTTAATGTTTGGAACAGTTGCCGCAGCGGGAGTGCGCATCGTGTCTTCGCAAAACATTGGTCGAAAAGAAACCCTTGTTCTGGCGGTTAGTTTGTCGCTGGGGCTAGGAGTAGAATTAATGCCTGACATTCTCGTTAATGCTCCACAATCCATAAAAGGAATCTTTTCTTCGGGCATCACTACCGGTGGGTTAACGGCCATTATAGCCAATGCGGTGATACGAGTAAAAGAAGAAAGTGAAATTTAGTAACGGAGATACTTAGTTATATACCATTTTAGCTTGCATAGATACCGACACCGCACAAATTCCATTATCCAAAGAGTCGATGTACAGGTGCAGCGTGAATTTATTTCTCCACGGAAGGAAGAGGCGTTGTGGAAAAGCATTCGCCAGCAACAGGGTTTCCTTGTCAGGAATGAACTTCCCGAAAAGGAAGAGAATCACCACCAGATCCTTGCTTTCGATCTCCACATAACTTATCTTGTCCA
>DBTL01000128.1 GCA_002307035.1 Bacteroides sp. UBA1317 | reverse complement strand
GGGGGTTCTTGCGTTTGGGGGAGTTCATCCATTGATTCTTCTATGAGACATCGAGAACTTGATCAAACAAAGAATATGCCTTACTAGGCGCCCATCGGATGATCTGCCTACGTGTCAACATCTTCCTTAATTTATATGAAATTTCCTGTCCTACCACTCTAAATTACTTTGAAAGATAGTCTTTGAAATTCAATTAAAGAGAGAAATGGATACCAATATTACCCTATAATTGATCTGGAAAGCCCAATTATAGGGTGATATTGGAAATAGAACTTAAAAGATTCAATATTTAGTCTCGCTTTGTATGATTTGAGCTTTATTATTTGTATCTTTGTCGCCCGAATTCATTTTTTCATCTACCTTATAATTGGAAAATAAGTGTAGAAAGCTGTAATGTTTAGCCTTTTTTTGTAACTTTGTAGCGATTATATAAAGAAAGAAACTTTGGGAAAGTTTGATAAATACAAAATTGATTTGAAGGGAATGCAGGCAGATACTTGTAAATACGAGTTTTTGCTTGATAATCTTTTCTTTGCTAATATTGATGGTCCGGAAATACAAAAAGGGAAAATCAATGTTGTGCTTACTGTGAAAAAGGTTTCACATGCTTTTGAACTTAGTTTTCAGACTGAAGGAACAGTGAAAATACCTTGTGATCGTTGTTTGGATGAGATGGAGCAACTTGTTGCTACTTCAGACAAATTGATGGTTAAGTTTGGGCGTGACTATGCTGAAGAAGGTACAAATTTGATCGTGATCCCTGAGGAAGAAGGCGAGATTAATGTAGCGTGGTTTATTTATGAGTTTATTGTCTTGGCTATTCCGATGAAGCACGTTCACGCGCCCGGAAAATGTAATAAGGCGATGACCAGCAAGCTGAATAAACACTTAAGAACATCTTCTAGTGATGAAGAAGTTGATGTTAATGAAGAAACATTCGAGGTGTCTGAAGAAGATAATACGATAGATGATACTGATGAGCGGATGGATCCGCGGTGGAATGATTTAAAAAAAATATTAGATAATAATTAAAGCTTAAAAAAAAATGGCACATCCTAAGAGAAAACAATCAAAAACAAGAACTGCAAAGAGAAGAACTCACGATAAGGCAGTAGCTCCTACATTAGCAGTTTGCCCTAATTGTGGTGAATGGCATGTTTATCATACAGTATGTGGCGCTTGCGGTTACTATCGCGGTAAACTAGCTATTGAAAAAGAAGCAGCTGTATAATAAGAACAGCCTAAGTTGATTTATACTTAGTGAAGTACAGCAGGAGAATCTTTCTCAGGCTGTATTCTTAGTATAACAAGCATTGCAAATTCAAAATAGGATTAATGGAAAAAATTAATGCAGTAATCACTGGAGTTGGAGGATATGTACCAGATTATGTCTTGACAAATGAAGAGATCTCTAAGATGGTGGATACCAATGACGAATGGATTATGACTCGCATAGGGGTCAAAGAAAGACGAATATTGAATGAAGAAGGGTTAGGAACTTCTTATATGGCAAGAAAAGCTGCAAAACAGCTCATGCAACGTACAGAATCTAATCCTGATGATATTGATTTGGTTATTGTTGCTACTACTACTCCCGATTATCATTTTCCTTCTACAGCATCTATTTTATGTGATAAATTAGGTTTAAAAAATGCTTTTGCTTTTGATTTACAAGCGGCATGTAGTGGCTTTTTGTTTTTAATGGAAACGGCAGCTTCTTTTATTCGCTCAGGCAGATACAAGAAGATAATCATTGTTGGTGCTGATAAAATGTCATCGATCACTAATTATACTGACCGAGCGACTTGTCCTATTTTTGGAGATGGTGCCGCAGCCTTTATGGTAGAACCGACCACTGAAGAATATGGAATTATGGATGCATTGCTGAAAACAGATGGTAAGGGTTTGCCTTTCTTGCATATGAAAGCTGGTGGCTCTGTTTGTCCTCCTTCTTATTTTACAGTAGATAACCACATGCATTCTGTTTATCAAGAAGGCAGGACGGTATTTAAATATGCTGTTTCAAACATGTCTGATGCAACTGCTGCGATAGCTGAAAGAAATCACTTGACAAAGGACAATATTAGTTGGGTTATTCCTCATCAAGCTAACATGCGTATTATTGACGCAGTAGCTCATCGCATGGAATTGCCGATTGAAAAGGTTATGGTGAATATTCAACGTTATGGTAATACGAGTGCGGGCACATTGCCTCTTTGTATTTGGGATTTTGAAGAAAAACTCAAAAAAGGTGACAACCTTATCTTTACTGCTTTTGGAGCCGGATTTACGTGGGGAGCTGTCTACGTGAAATGGGGATATGATGGTAAAAAGAGGTAACTAATAGTTGCTGATTATAATATAAAACGCATCCTATTTTTATTCGATGCGTTTTTTTGTCTAAAATAAGAAAAAAAAGAAATACAGGATGCATAAAGCGGGCTTCGTGAATATTGTCGGAAATCCTAATGTTGGTAAATCGACTTTGATGAATGCGTTGGTTGGTGAACGTATATCTATTGCCACTTTCAAAGCGCAAACCACGCGCCACCGAATAATGGGGATATATAATACAGAAGAGATGCAGATTGTCTTTTCTGATACTCCCGGGGTTGTTAAACCTGCATACAAGTTGCAGGAATCAATGCTTAATTTTTCTACTTCTGCTTTGGCAGATGCAGATGTGCTGCTTTATGTTACAGATGTTATCGAAATTCCTGATAAGAACAATGAGTTTATTGAGAAGGTTCGCCATCAAACGATTCCGGTATTGTTACTGATCAATAAAATAGATCTAAGTAATCAAGATAAGCTTTCAGAATTAGTAGATGAATGGAAATCTCTTATGCCTCAGGCTGAGATTATACCTATTTCTGCTCTTTCAAAGTTTAATGTAGATTATATAATGAAGCGTATAAAAGAGCTTTTGCCGGATTCTCCTCCTTATTTTGATAAGGATCAGTTGACGGATAAACCCGCACGCTTCTTTGTCAATGAGATTATTCGCGAAAAAATATTATTATATTACGATAAAGAAATCCCATACTCTGTAGAAGTTGTAGTTGAACAATTTAAAGAAGATCCAAAACTCATACATATTAATGCTGTGATATATGTTGAGCGAGAATCTCAGAAGGGAATTATTATTGGTAAACAAGGGAAAGCACTTAAGAAAGTTGCAACAGAAGCACGTCGTGAACTCGAAAAGTTCTTCGGGAAGACAATCTTTCTTGAGACTTATGTGAAGGTTGATAAAGATTGGCGTAGTTCTGATAAAGAGTTGCGTAATTTTGGATATCAATTAGATTAAGTTAGTATTCATACGACTGTGATAGTCGCAAAAATGGAGTGATAAATTATGGGAAATTTGATTGCAATAGTAGGGCGGCCCAATGTTGGGAAATCTACCTTATTCAATCGTTTGACTAAAACCCGTCAAGCGATTGTAAATGATGAAGCGGGTACTACTCGTGACAGGCAATATGGGAAATCGGAATGGTTAGGCCGAGAATTCTCTGTTGTAGATACTGGAGGCTGGGTTGTTAACTCGGATGATATTTTTGAAGAAGAAATCCGCAAGCAGGTATTGTTGGCTGTTGAGGAAGCAGATGTTATTCTTTTTATTGTAGATGTAATGAATGGGGTGACAGACCTTGATTTGCAAGTTGCTTCTATTCTGCGACGTTCAGAGAGTCCGGTGATTGTTGTTGCTAACAAAACTGACAATAATGAACTGCAATATAGTGCTGCTGAATTTTACTCTCTTGGATTAGGTGACCCAAATTGTGTTTCGGCCATAACAGGTAGTGGCACAGGTGATTTAATGGATCTTATTGTCAGCAAATTTAAGAAGGAATCATCAGAGATTCTGGATGAAGATATTCCTCGCTTTGCGGTTGTTGGACGTCCGAACGCTGGGAAGTCATCGCTTATTAATGCTTTTATTGGTGAGGATAGAAATATTGTTACTGAGATTGCGGGGACTACCCGTGATTCCATATATACTCGTTATAATAAATTTGGATTTGACTTTTACTTAGTTGACACTGCGGGTATTCGTAAGAAAAATAAGGTAAGTGAAGATCTTGAATATTATTCTGTTATACGCTCCATACGTTCTATTGAAGCTGCCGACGTTTGTATACTGATGTTGGATGCGACGCGAGGAGTTGAAGGTCAGGATTTGAACATCTTTTCATTGATTCAGAAAAATTCAAAGGGTTTGGTTGTGGTTGTTAACAAATGGGATTTGGTGGAAGACAAGACAGCTAAAGTAATAAAGGAGTTTGAAAGCGCCATTCGTTCTCGCCTTGCTCCTTTTGTAGACTTTCCAATCGTATTTGGTTCAGCGCTTACGAAACAGAGAATATTGAAAGTGCTTGAAGAGGCTCGTAACGTATACGAAAATCGTAGTACTAAGATTCCTACGGCACGTTTGAATGAAGAAATTCTCCCATTGATTGAAGCTTATCCGCCTCCTTCAATAAAAGGTAAATATATTAAGATCAAGTACATCACTCAATTGCCAAATACGCAAGTTCCGTCATTCGTGTTCTTTGCTAATTTGCCGCAATATGTGAAGGAACCATATAAACGTTTCTTAGAAAATAAGATGCGTGAAAAATGGAGCCTTACCGGTACCCCTATTAATATTTATATACGACAGAAGTAAAGTTTGTATTTTATAAGACTAAGAAAGGCCAATCCGTCAATAGTATTGGCCTTTCTTAGTCTTATAAAATAATGTATTGTGAATATCTGCGTAATATTATCCGTAAGCGTCCAATTACTTTTTTTGC
>DBTL01000012.1 GCA_002307035.1 Bacteroides sp. UBA1317 | reverse complement strand
AAACAATAAACAGTAACGAAATAGCGCTAAGTGGTAAAGCTGAAATTTGTGGGTTAAGCGTGTATCATAAAGCACTCTCACCCGATATTATCAACCTTGACCATGGACGATTAACTTACCGTATCAATGTGGGAAGCAATTATATCGAGTTAGACAGCACCAGTACCGCAAGCTTCAACAAGATCCAATTCCATCCTTATCTACGAGCTCAAAAACAGCAAGAGAAATGGCATATTATTGCCTCCGTTAACAAATCTTGGTTTCCTGCCGACGAGCTCTTCAGTTCTTTGCCTAAAGGACTATTTTCTAATCTGGAAGGTCTCCAAACCAGTGGATCGCTCGCTTATCATTTCCTTATTGATGTGGACTTTGCCCGACTAGACAGCCTAAAGTTTGAATCAGAACTTCGTCACAAAGATTTCCACATCGTGAAGTATGGCGCCACTAATTTAAGCAAGATGTCGCAGGAATTCACCTACACCGCTTATGAAAATGGAGCACCCGTGCGTACATTTACGATTGGCCCTTCTTATGAACACTTCACCCCACTTGACAGTATCTCACCCCTCTTGCAAATGTCTGTCCTACAAAGTGAAGACGGAGCTTTCTTTTACCACAAAGGTTTCTTACCGGGGCCTATGCGCGAAGCACTCATTCACGATCTGAAAGTGAAACGTTTTGCCCGTGGAGGCAGTACCATTACCATGCAATTGGTTAAGAACGTTTTCTTAAACCGTCGCAAGAATATTGCCCGCAAACTGGAAGAAGCACTGATTGTATGGCTCATCGAAACCGAAGGATTAACCTCCAAACACCGTATGTACGAAGTTTATCTGAACATAGCCGAATGGGGGCCACTCATCTATGGTATACAAGAAGCCTCAACCTATTACTTCAACAAACGTCCCTCTCAGCTATCGGCAGAAGAAAGTATTTTTCTGGCCTCCATCATCCCAAAGCCAAAACATTTCCGTAGCTCATTTACTTCAGACATGAAGCTAAAAGAATATTTGGGAGGATATTATCGACTCATTGCAGCAAGACTCAAGGCCAAAGGTTTATTAAACGAAGCCGAGGCGGATAGCATCCGCCCCGACATAAAGATTACAGGCTCGGCCCGCAATGATCTATCAATTGTTAGAGGCAGCGTAATAGTTAACGCCGGAGAGAATTAACGAAACAATTCTTCAAGTTTAACGGCAAGCTCCTCTCCACGGAGTTTGTCACTCAAGACTATTCCTTGTTCATCTATCAAGAAAATAGCAGGTATTAATTTCACTTTATAAAAAGTTGATACATCTTTCTTATCCAAAAAACTAAGCCAAGGAAGCTTTTCTTCGTCCATTGCTTTCTTCCAATCAGCCTCCTTTTTATCTATAGAGATACTAATTATTTCCAATCCCTTTGAAGCATATTTCCCATACAAATTCTTCAAATTCGGTATCTCCTTACGACAAGGATTACACCACGAAGCCCAAAAATCAATTAGAATATATTTCTTCCCTTTCATTAGTTCCGCAGACTTCACTCCTTTTCCTTGCCCATCGATAACAACAAAGGCAGGCGCCTTCTTACCTACAAAACCTACAGGATACAGCTCCTCTTTAATAAGCTTGCCATAATAACTACCCTTTGCTTCTGGAGAAAACTTTTCATAGGTCTGATTCTCATTTTCAGTGAAATAACTCATAACATCCATCATTAGCAAAGGCCCCCACCATGAGTCTTTATTACTTAAAATGACTGCGTTTGAAATAGATGATACCGAATCGAAGAAAGCCTTTTCCGCATGGTCAAATGCCTGACCGGCAGGTGAAGTGGCAATTGAGTCATATGCCGCTTTGTTCTTCGTCTGTCTAGCCATTTGCATCGCTTTAAACACAGCCTCATATTTTTTATGATAATTCTGATAGGTAGTATCAAGAGTAGCACGAGGAGCTATCTTCTTCAAATATTCATCATGGACAGCACTACCTTTAGCGCTAACTTTTGAGAAGTCATAACTCTTCCTGCCCTCCCTATCAGCAACAGAAACTTGACCTGACACTTCAATTTTATTGTTACCTATTACCAGTTTAAAAAGTCCATATGAATCAGCCACATGGAGATAAAACATACGAGGAGAAGGAACGCTGCCTTTAAAAGAGAAAGTTCCATCCGCTCCAACTTTAGATATAGCCACAGGCTTCTCGTCCTTATGAGTTGCACCTGGTAGCAACTCCAAAGATGCACCTTCCATCAGTCCATCCAATTTACCTTCTATAAGATAGCTTCCGGTAGGAATCTGAGCGCATGAAGACAGGGTAAGAAAAAGAGCTATTGCTCCGCAGAACATTTTTAATTTCATCATTGATCTTTTGTTCGTTATTTATCTACATTTTGAGTAAGAGTCCCATTACCCGGATTACTCGTTGCTCCCATAGGGAAAGGCATAGTCCACAAATGTGACGTGGGAGTAAGCGTATACGTAGTGCCATCTACTACTTTACTTAACGTACGGGTATATTTCGTTTCTTTATTAAAACGGCGAGCGTCGGCAAAAGGCACAATAGAAAAAATCAACTCATTATCTTTTGTGCGGCGAATATACTCCATTGCCTGTTCCTCCGTAGAAGCGCTTAATGGCTGATAAACATCCGGAAGAATACGCTTTTGACGAACTGCATTCAACACATCCATTGCATCGGCATATTCACCCTCGCGAGCCAGACACTCCGCTTTGATGAGATAAACCTCCGTAGTGGTAAGACCACCATAGTTAAACAATCCCCTTAAAGTACTTGCATAATAGGTGTCGGCACCAACTGTTTTAAGTTTCCAACGAGCAGCCATACGGGCATCGCCCGCTTCAAAGCGGGTCACTCTATCCACTTGTATATTCGATTCTGAGGTTGCATAATAATTACTACCATGACGGAAATAGTAATTTTCCACATTATCAATTCCCATAGGAGAAGTAGTCACCGTGTAAGAAGTTGCATCCTCTATCTGAGTTTTGTTGGTTTCATAGTAAGCCGTCCAATCATATAAAGCACTATTTTCGGTCAAAGCTTCGTTGGCATTTTGCAAAGCCAATGTATAGTTGCCCATTTCTAAATAGATACGCGCATACATAGCATATGCCGCCCCAATCGTAGGATGTAATACAGTTGCCCCTTCATGAGGGAGATAGGGTAAAGCCTCTTCTAGGTTATTAAGCATATAATCATAAATATTCTGAATACTTACTTGCGTATAAGATGCATTCAGATCAGCACTTTCAATTAAAGGGACCGATAATTTTGTAGCAGCAGTTGCTTCATCATACGTATCCGCATAATAGTTTGCCAAAACAAAGTAAACCACCGTTCTAATGACTTTAGCCTGCGCTATCAATTCATTTCTTTCGGCATCAGTTGCCTCCGTTGCAGATGCTGCATTCTCTATAATAAGATTACAACTAGAAATAGCCGCATATCCATTATAATAAGTAGTCTCATCACTATTATTCAGTTCGATACGATTAGCGGACTCATCCCAGAAGTAATTCGCTTTACGAAGCGGATAGTAATTATAGTTAGATGCAGTTTCAAACTTATCATTAAGCAACAGAATCGCTTGCGTTATGTCTGTTCTTTGATTTGTATACTCATCCCTGATAAAAGCTTCATAATCAGCCAGAGTAGAAGGAGTTTTAGAACCTTTAGGCATAATGCCCAAGAAACCGTCACAAGAAGAAAAGAGCACGCTTATCCCAATAAAGAATACCCAAAGCGTAGATGTTAATATTTTAGTTTTCATAATGTTGCTGCTTCAATATTAAAAGTTCAAATAAAGTCCCCAGACATAGTTAGGTGAATTGTATCCCCCCAGTAGATACTTCGCTTTTTTCTCAAATGCGAAAGTATAAAGATTCTCCACATTAAACTGAAAACGAGCATTCTTCAAAAAGATCTTCTTGCAAAACGTTTGTGGCAAACGATAAGAGAGAGAAATGTTGCTTAAACGAATATTGGAAGCATCCAATACGTTAATGTCCGCATAAGAATACACAGAATAACTTCCGTAGTAATAATCCGAACTTTCGGCAAAAATCACAGCTGGCACATCCGTATGAGCCTCATCTCCGGCAGTCCTCCAACGATTCTTTATATCCTTATTCACTGCACCTATCGATGTCATGTATTCATCCATCGAATTATTGTAATCACTTTGCAAATAGGGTAAATCCGTATTCCTGATTTTGTGCCCTAGTTGATAAATGAGCATAAAGGACATTTGCCAATCTTTATATTGCAATGAGCTGCCCAAAGAACCTGTATGAGAAGGGACGGTTGAACCTAAATCATAAATGGCATCAAGACTAGTCGGTTCCGTAGTTGTCTTCTCTCCATTTTCATCATAGACCTGTGGTAGACCTTTTTCATTTAATCCAGCCCATTTATAACCATAAATAGAATTATAAGGAGTGCCAACACGTGGATATGACGAAGGATAATCCAGTTGCAGATAATATACCGGCGCTTCCACATTTACATAAGTCACCTTATTCTTATTATATGCATACATTAAGTTTACATTCCACAGAAAATCCTTTGTGCGAATAAGATCTCCTGAAAGAGTCAACTCCACACCACGGTTGCTCATCTCCCCGTTATTAATCTCATAAGTTGAGTAACCGAATCCCTCCGTAGGCACTCCATTAGCATTAGCCAAGAGGTCCGATCCTTGTTTATCGTAATATTCCACAGAACCATTCAAACGATTTTTGAACAAAGAAAAATCAAATCCGACATTAGTCGTCGCCGTTTTTTCCCAAGACAACTCAGGATTAGGCCGAGAGCTTACAGCCCCCTGGGTACCACCAACATTAGAATTCGTAGAATAATAAGCTGTTAAATATGGAGCTGCGTTTTTAGCAATATTTCCACCGATACCATAAGAAAGACGGAGTTTAAGCATATTCACCCAATCGACATGAAAGAAATCCTCTTTATTAATGTTCCAAGATGCTCCGACAGACCAAATAGGTTTATTTTGATATTTCGAATCGGTCCCCCAGAGATTAGAACGATCCCAACGAAGACTTCCTGAAGCTGTATACTTATCATCATATGTATAAGCTGCGTTGCCATAGAACGAGACGAAACGATCAACATTCTCTCTCTGATAGCTTAAATCCGAAGAATAAAAATAACCTTCCATCAATCCATCGTATATTGTCAATAAAGAGGCAGCATCAATAGGAGTATAAGTCAACATTTCACGATCATAGCCATATTGAGTTTCGTCCTTGTATTCCAATTTCGTACTACGAATTTCTGATCCAAAAATCATAGCTAGATCATGCTTCTCGGCAAATGTTTTATTAAAATTCAATTGCTGGCGGAAATTGTAAGCGGACGAGTACTGTCGTCTTTCATAATTGATGTCTCCATAAGGTAAATTATAAGTAACTTCACCATCTGCAGAAGCAGTGGCCAAGCCATTCACTTTTGAACGTACACTATACGATTCTTTATCAGAGAGCTTATTATATCTATCTACTCCATACTCATACTGAAACATAGCCTCGTATTTTAACCAGTCTGCTAATTTGATATTCAACTTTACAAATGATCTATTCAAGAAGTTTTTTTCCTTTCCCAGATTGCGCCCTATCTCATCCAAAGGAGTTATGTCCATGCTATAAAGTCCATAACTATTAATTTTATTTACAATATCCTCGCTATAACGAGATTCGGCCGTAGAAGTATAAGGATTTCCTTGAGCATCAACCAAGCCATCATAAGGCATATAAGTATAACCGGGAGAGAATGGATCATAAGTCTGAGTGGTGGCATTAGTATACTTTGTATAAGTGCCCACATCAAGTCTCAACCAATCAGTAATATCCGTAGAGTTAGTTATATTCAGACCGAAAGAACTATCATCTGAATATTTATCTTCATACTGATTATTCTTATAAGTCAGTGAAACTTTAAAGTTATTCTTCTCCGAAGCCTTCCCAATACTTAGATTGTATTGCTGATAGAAAGGATTGGTTTTGGTGTATTTCTTCACATCATCATAATAATTATAGCCTTTGGCAGAAAGTGTATTCAGCGTCGAATTCATTTCTTCCTGCGTTGTATTACCTGCATACGCATTCAAAATGGCTGTGATCCCTTGATTAGTGTACACCCTGTTTTCAAGTAAATTATTCGCATAGCTTACTGCATTGCTTCCCTGCAAATTAGGATTCTTCTCTGCCCACTCTTTTTCAAGATCAATAACATCAGCCGAGCTGGTCAGACGATCTTTATAAAAGGAATAAGGAGAAAAAGTGAAGGTGCTAGAGAAGGAAACTTCGACTTTTCCTTTAGACGCTTTCTTTGTCACAATTACTACCACGCCGTTGGCCGCACGTGCACCGTAGATAGAAGCAGCTGCCGCATCTTTCAGCACAGTTATACTCTCTATATCTTCCATATTCAAATCAGGAATATTTTCAACAAGACTACCAGTGGAAGTATACCGAGTACTTTCTACCGGAAAGCCATCAATTACATAAAGTGGGTTTGTCACTCCATTCATTGTTGTAGTACCACGTACAAGGCCATTTGCATAACCTGCGACCCTACCTTCGAGTAAAGTACTCAAGCTATTAAGTCGTTGTTCCTGCAATTTCTCGCCACTTACTTTAGAAAAAGCACCCGTAGCCCGCTCTTTCGAGATCGTTTGATAGCCCGTTACCACCACCTCATCAAGCAGCTGATTATCTGTTTTCAAAACGACATTCAAAATCCTCCTTGCACCAACTCTCAAAGTTTGATTTGCAAATCCTACAAAGGAGAACTCAAGCACAGTTGATTCCGACGGTACAGACATAGAATATTTCCCATCCATATCTGTAATTGTGCCTAAAGAAACAATTTTTGAATTTGCTATCCTGATTGTAGCTCCAACTAAAGGTTCTCCGTCTACATCACTTACCGTTCCGCGAATAGTTATCCCCGAAGCTCTGCCAACATTCTGGGCAAAGACTTCGTGAGTGCCTGGCAATAACATCAGCGCCATACCACATAAAACAATAATTTTTTTTCTCATATCAACTTACCATTTACTGTTAGTAATCATACTTAAAACAAAAAACCTTCTACTCATTCATTCCTAATTGAAATTACAGCGTTTTATTTTAGCATTCAAAGCTAGAATAAATCTACCCTAGTAAAAATCCCATCATTATGGTATTCTAGAATAAAAGCCGAGACACGATTTAATGATTGCAAATAAAAGAATAAAGATTTAAAATACTCTTTGAGATAGGTATCCAATAACGGCAATTGTCGTTATTGGAATAAATATGATAGTGAAATTATCTATTACCTGCCTTTTTGAATGGAAAGAACCTTGGAACGATATAAAGAAGGAGGCATGCCGACGGCGGATTGAAAGACATTATAAAAGGTGGAGATTGAATTAAAACCCAGTTCAGAAGAAAGTGCCTTAAGTGGTATATTGTTATTCGCATCGGACAAAACACGAACAGCTTCTTCCACTCTGAACGAATTTATATAGTGTGTAAAGGTCTTCCCACTCTGCTCATTGATTACTTGAGATAGATAAGTGCGGTTAGTTCCAAGCATATCAGCAACCTTTTCTTTCGTTATAAAGTTGTCCTTATACACTTTTTTTTCTAACATCAGTTGATTAAGTAGGTAATAGAGCTCTACCGTTTTCTCATCGGTCAATGAAGATGCCGCATATTTCCCGGTGACATCTACTTTGTCTTTCTGCTCCTCATTCTTAAGTCTTCTTATCTCAAAACGCAGGTTCTCTTCGCGCCTGATCGCATCCTGGTTCTGTTCCACAATCTTAAGATACAGACGATTCTTCCTAGTATAAAGATAATAGGTGAAGCCAAGCGCAACAAAAATCAACAGAAAACCGAAAGTAAGAAACTGAACCTTCTTTTCGTTTTGCAGCAAACGCAATTTGCTATGAGCTATTTCATTCTCTTGTTTTTCTACATCGTATTTGATCCTGAGCTCATTCAGAGAACGCTCTTTCTCTTCGGTTAATATACTATCTTTCTCCACGCGATACTTCTTATAATACTCCAAGGCACCGGCATAGTCTCGCTTCCGTTCGTAACAATTAGAAAGAGTCTGGTACAAAAGATGCCTATATGTACTACTATTTCTATCATTCGAGATAGAAATACCTTTTTTAAGCAATGGTATGGCTTCGTCATAATCTCCTCTGTTGATCAACACTTTCGAGTATCCGAGGTATGCATTGACAACAGATGATGTCTGAGCGTGACTTTGTAGCTCAAGAGCTTTCTCGAAATAACTAAGTGCAAGCACATTATCCCCTTGTTTAGTTGAAATATAGCCCAATAGATTATACACATTGGATTGATCATAAAAACCATTTCGAAGCATAATGAATTCTGCCTCTTTGGCATACTTCGACGCTTCTGTATAATTACCTTTAAGATAATACATATAGGCTGAATTCATGGCACCGGACATGATGGTGTACGTATCGCTTCTTTTATGTCCCAACTCATAACACTCCAATGCATACTTTAACCCGGTAGTATCATTCATCAGATAATAAATCCCTGATAGATTAGAGAGCAATAATGATTGCAGTTGGTCATTATTCCCCTTCCTAGCCACTTCTATTCCTTTAAAAAAGTAAAAGATGGAGCGATAATAATCCATTTCTATATTCGAAGAGTATAAGCCCAGTCCGTTGTAAACGGAACAAAGAGCAGAATCATTCTTTAACTCTTGTGCCAGTAGCAATGATTTATTGAGATAGAATTTGGCCGGTTTCTTGTATCCTTTCATCATCAATCCCTGCCCTAAGTAGATATAAGAATAAAGACGGAAATAATCGATAGCATTAACCTCTCCGAACTTACGCAACTGTTCAGCAAAAGATATAGCTTTTGTATAATCAGCCCTTGCCAAATAAAGAAAAGAAAGTTCTTTCAGTGCATATCCATCATTCTTCTTGGCACGCAGATAACTGATACGCTCATTCAAGTTGTCGGAGTTTTGACTTTGATCTTGCGCATGAAGTGAAGGGAATAAGATAAATAACAAACTAAAAACAAGAAACAGAAAGACGTTCTTCATCCTTAAATGCTTTTATTCTATCGGCAAAAGTAGCAAAAAAAAACAGAAACACTTGACTTCGGCAAGTAAATGTATTATCTTTGTCAGTGTAATCATAAAATATATTCAGATTTAAATACGGTTGAAGAGGGAAGTTGAGACTTCTCTCTTTTTTTGTGTCTGCACGCTTGTGATGAAGCAAGAGAACCGTGCAAATGGGTCATCTGCACGGTTCTCTTCAGTCGGAAGACGGTTTCTCTTCACTCATTTGCTTATTTGTTATCACAATAACTCGTAATGAAAAAACTTTTTTCTCTTCTTGTTATCCTAAAAACACCTTTTTCCTTCATCCCCATACCTAACCAGTTAATATAGTACAAATCTTCTCTTGACAAAAACATGTTCAAGCAACACACTTTGTATGGTATTATCTTGTGGAAGGAGTGTGGCTACTCGAACGTTCCTTTTCCGATGATTTATCTTTTGTCGCACGCTCATTTGAAGTAGACTTACTGGCTGCCGAACTACGGGTACGTTCATTACTACGGGCATTACTACTGTTTGAGTTGCGACTGCTCGAACGTTCAGTAGTACTACGAGTCTCTCCATTGGAAGAAGAGCGTGCCGGAGTTGCGCTTTTGCGGCTACTTGAAGAAGCAGGCGTTGCATTACTGCGATTTTTGTTCGAAGGTTCTAAACGAATGTTTTTTCTATTACTATTATCAACATTCTTCTTTACATCTTGATTACTGCGTCGAATAGTTCCACTATTAGTTTCTCGGCGGCTGTTACTATTGCCATTATTCACATTATGGGTACCTTTGTCATTTGAGGAAGATGAAGGACGCGTGTTACGATCTGTAGATGAAGCGTTATTACTTGGACGAGTAGAATAAATTTTATCCCTACCATCAGGTCTTCTGTTCGAGTTGGGACGAATATTCACCCTACCGAAATCAGAGCGACGATTGTTATTATAAACTTTGCCGTCTCTCACACTATGAGATTCTCTGTATACAGTATGATGGTAACGCCCGCGATAGAAGCTCACGTTATTGTTGTGTGTCCGGAAATGTGCCCCCCTGTAAGTGGTATAATGGGTCGGCAGCCCAAAGTAAAACAAGGCATGATTGCTATAAGTGATGTAGACTCTGAAAGACCACCCATTAGTGCTGGCATAAACAGGACGATAAAAATACTCTGTTCGCATAAAACGACGGTATTGCAAATCATTGAGTACCCAACGAAGATCATCATTACGGATGTCAAGGTAATAATAGTATTCATTCAGCGCCCATTCTTCTCCACGCACCACATTGTCCATCGTGTTACGAATAGAATAGATGAAATCATAGTTGATCTCATAGGCATCATTGTATTGAGCGGTATTCAAGTTTAGCTCATACGCCATTTTATCAGTAAGAAAACGGGTTTCTTGGCGAACTCTGCTCGTGCTCATTGCGGCCATACTTGTGCTGCTCATGGCAGTCATCCCGATGGCAAATAGAATAATCATCATTCGTTTCATCTTTGTAAGTTTTTAGTTATATCTATTATTGTATTCTTTTATAAAATCATTCATCTTATCCTTACTCGAAATAAAGGTTAGACTCTCAATTAGCATAAAAAAGTGTTGTCTATCAATAACTCGAGGATAAAGCATCTGCAACATTTCTATCTTATCATCATCAAAAGTATTCAGGTCAATTAATCTCTTACATTGTTTGGATGTGAATGCACTCGTTCTCACCGCAGTCTCAATCAAACTCATCTTATCCGACTTGAAAGGGGCATCCTTTACAGCAGAGAAAAAACAATTAAACGTGTTATTATCCATCAATTCCCCATTTGAATGAATCCCATCCCATTTCTTTCTAGGAGGAGAAGGTAATGCAGTATAATTACCATCTATGCAGATATTCTTTATCCCATTTCCAGAGAAATAAATTATATTATCATAGAGCAAATCCCCTCTTCTTTCACGATCATTGCGTCCAATCGGTTCTACCTCATATACTTCTATTCGATAATTACCCGGATTCAGATTAGCAATAAAGCAACTCATAGTAGGAGTAGAAACTTGCTCTCCATCTACAAATATAATCACCGGGTTCTCCGTGTTTTCTATACGAATGCCATGGAGTGAAGCAGCTTTGATAGAAAGTGCTACTACCAGCAAAAGACTGAAACTGATTATTAACTTACGCATATCCTTCTGTTTTACTAATTTCGATGCAACAAAAATAGGGTAAGAAAATTCCCTACCCCAATGATTCTCTCTAATCGTTCGTAGGTATTTCCCTACCTTATAAGGGCTTTCCCGGCTTAGGTTCTTCGTTAGGAATAAAGAAGGAGTCCATACCCACAACACGCCCCGATTTGAAGCGTATCAAGAAAGTTTTTGTTCCAGTGATTACAGCCGTGTTATATTCCCACTCCTCTCTACCGTTATCAAAACGTCTAAAATTAGGAGCGCCAAAGATCTCTGTTACTTCTTTTTGAGACATGCCTTCGGTTATCTTCATCATTTTATCGTCGACACTCTTCATTGTAACACAGCTACTTAAGAGAAATAAGAACGAAAAGAATAAAATAGATAATTTTTTCATCTTAGTTATTGTATTATTTCACGCAACCACGAGTTCAATGCCACCATCGGTTAATTTGATAAGGCGTCTTCTATATAGATCGCCTACCGCTTTCTTAAAAGTCTTCTTGCTCACTTGAAAAATATCATAAATTTCTTCTGCCGGACTTTTATCATTAACGCCCACACTACCGCCATGCGCTTGAATATATTTCAGCAAGCTTTTGGCGAAATCATCTATCTTCTCAAAACCCGGCTTCTGAAGCACAAGATCAATCTTTTCATCCTCACGTACTTGCTTTACGTAGGCTTTGAGGGTCATGCCCGTATGTAAAGGCTGAAAAATTTCACTGTCATATAGCAATCCGCCAAATTTATTATCTATAATAGCTTTGAAGCCCAAATCTGTTTTCTGCCAAATAAGAATACTCACCTCATCATCGGGCTCATAAGTGGGTTCTTCTTTAGAGAAGTAACGTTCTACCTTGGCTGATGCTACAATGCGATAGCTCTCCTCGTCAACATGAGCATGTATTACATACTTATTCCCCACTAGCATTTTCATCTTTTGCTCACTGAAAGGAACAAAAAGGTCTTTCATCAGCCCCCAGTTAAGGAAAGCACCAAACTGATTTACCCACGCCACTTCCAGACAAGCAAATTCGCCTACCTGCACCAATGGAGTCAGCGTTGTAGCAATCAGCCTCTCCTCATTGTCGAGGTATAGAAAAACATTCAGAAAGTCTCCAATCTGACAATTATCGGGAACATAACGGGTCGGTAATAATATCTCGCCTTCCTGTTCACCGTCAAGATACACACCAAAATCTACGGTCTTAACAACCTCCAGCGTATTAAATTTGCCTAGTTCTATGCTCATACATTCATTTATTTAAATGCAAAGATAACTTTTTCTTGTCTTTTTATACTTATCTTTGCAAAATAAATGGATAAGTAACCACATTCATGAAAAACTTCTGGTATCATATTATGGCCTTAGTAACGGTAGCGATCTGGGGCACTACGTTTGTTTCAACCAAAGTATTATTGCAACACGGGCTCTCACCCACAGAAATTTTGCTCTACCGCTTTCTTCTGGCTTATATCAGCATCTGGTTTTTCTGCCCGAAACGCTTATTGGCCAATAACTTACGAGACGAAGTCTTATTATTTACTGCCGGAGTGTGCGGTGGCTCACTTTACTTCATTGCAGAAAACAACGCATTGGAAATAACGCTAGCCTCCAACGTATCGCTGATTCTATGCACCACACCCATACTCACCGCCTTTCTCTCACATCTGACGGATAGAAAAGAACGACTAAAGAAACGATTGTTTTATGGATCAGGTATGGCGCTCATTGGAGTAGCGTTGGTTGTATTCAACGGTAACTTCATACTCAAAATCAGTCCACTGGGCGACTTGCTAACAGTTGCCGCAGCCTTGATGTGGGCATGCTATGGCATTATACTGAAAAGACTCGACCGGAAATATAGTGTGCTATTCATTACCCGCAAAGTATTCTTTTACGGCATCATCACAATGCTACCTGTCCTTGCTTTCTCTCCTTCGCAACTACACATATCTACCCTGGATCAACCGATAGTGATAGCCAACCTTGTTTTTCTGGGTTTGATAGCTTCCATGCTTTGCTATATCATGTGGAATACAACAGTGAAACAATTGGGCGTAGTGCGGACTACAAATTACATCTACATCATACCTTTCGTGACACTCATCTCTTCAGCCATTGTCATTGATGAAGTCATTACTTATATCGCTATCATCGGATCGGTATTTATACTCTTTGGAGTATATATTGCCGAACAGGGAGATAAACTCGGCAATATATCGACCAGATTATTTTCTTTTGTGAACAAACAACCAACTGATACCAAACATTGATGATTTCCTATATATATAAACATTAAAAGAGAGGTATAGTTTTACTTTTACCTCTCTTTCTCCAAACCAACAAATCTAAGCTCTCAACACTTCAAGAGCCACGAGCAATATAATCATGTCTAAGGGTTAGCACTAAAAACCGATTTTGGCCATTACACCGATAATACAACGGCTTCCACCCACAAAAGTAGGTAGTCCTATCGTATCACCACTATTTCCGGCATCAATGATGTATTTCTTATCAAATACATTTTTCCCAAAAGCTCCAATCTCGTAATACCAATTACGCGGATGCATACGTAAACCTGCTGTAAAGTTGGCCAATCCATATCCCGGTTGGCTCAGATCTGCACGGTTACTGTCTTCAAAGTATACCTGAGACTTGTATGAATAAGACGGGCGAAAGTAAACCGCAGCGATTTTACTCACCGGTACATCTAAATCAATACCTGCCGAGAAAGTATGCTTCGGAGTAAGACGAAAACGATTACCTGCATATTCTTGTGCATTTCCGTTTCCGTCAGTGTCATTAAACTTACCATCGATAAAAGAATAATTACCGAAGATGCTGAGATAACTCACAAGACTGTATCGCAATCCGGCCTCCATGCCAAAGGTGTGTGCCTTACCTGCATCATCAGCCAGATATTGAGGTGCGAGGCTTCCTTCAACGGTTTGCAACGTAGTAGTCTGGAAGTGATCCCAGTCATAATAATAAGCACTCAAGTCATAAGATAGTATACCATTTGCTACTACGCCTTTAATACCGGCTTCATAACTATAGATTATTTCGGGCTGTAATTTTGTCACTGCATCAGGCAATATCAATATCACACCGGGGCGACGGCCTCTGGAAGCACTTACGTAGATGTTATTGCGTTTGAACATATAGTTCAGAGCCAAACGACCAACCCAAGATAAATAATCGCCGGATGCGGTTATTTTACCGTCGGAGACAGGGTTCATTAGATTGGCAGTGCCATTGATCATCAATCCAAAGATACTTGGTTGCGCTGAAGCATCCGAACGATACCCTCCCACTTGATGCTCGTAGGATGCACGCAAACCTGCAGTCAGCGAAAGAGCCGAGGTCAATTTATAGGTTCCGTCAATAAAAATCTCAGCCGCCTGATTGGTTCCATAGTTTGTGGAAGATTCTTCGTGATAGCTATTTATGGCCTGTCCTGATAATAAATCTACTTGCTGAGCAATAGCAGTAATGTTATCAGCAGACACTCCCATATAGGCTAATCCCTGCTCAAGGGTTACGGCCGTTCCCATCTGGCTGCTTAACACAGCTTCAAGCGTTTCTCTTATTTCTGGTAAGTTAGTTACGTATTGCGCTTCACCATTCACCACTGGTGCTTGATCAGGGAATAAAGAGTTTAAAATAGAAGTACTTAGTGCATCAGGTAAACCGAGATCTTCAAATTGTGTCGCAAATTGGGCTTTAAGCAGCGGAGAGATGTAAGCCGGATAAAGACTTTGCTCGTTAATGCGCATTGGTACTTCTTGTGAAGAGTTCTCATAGAAATAGCTAACTCCTCCGAAACCGGAAAAACGTCCTTTATTGTCATAGTTTAATCGAAACTCCTGGCTGAACTGCGTCCCTTTAGCTTTCTCGGATACCCAAAGAATGGGTGCCGGCGTTCCGTCAGCATCAAACGATTCATCCGAATCGAACGCTCGAAATCCGGTAATAGAAGAAAGTTTCCAATTATTATTTATTGCATGATCAAGCAAGAAAGTTCCGCCACCCACGTGGCGTTTGATATAAAGTCCTTCGCCTCGTTCCAGATCGGCTGCACTGTTAGGATCAGTATCTCCTCCTGCAGGAGCATAGATTTTACTCTTAAACGAAGTTCCGGGATAGTCATCATATTGATAGTCAAACACCAAATCCGCCGTTGTATTCTCCCCCAACCAATAACGTGTGGAGTTACGCAAAGCAATCGTATTCTTTCCATTCAGCCTGCCACCCGACAGATTTTTAATAAAGCCATCACGCTCGTTATAAGAAAAAGCAAAACGATTGGCTACCTTTTGATCAACGATGGGGGTGTTGATAAAACCGGTTGCCAATTTCTGATTATAACTACCATAGCCCAAAGAAAGTTCCCCACTGAATTCATTCGTGGCTTTGTTACGAAGCACATGCACCGCACCTATTTCTGCACCACGTCCAAAGAGTGTTCCTTGGGGGCCTTTAACAACCTCTACACGTTCAAGGTCAAACAGCTCCACCACCGAAGCACGAGACCGAGAGATAGAAACTCCATCTTGAAACACAGAAATGCGAGGTTGTGAGCGCGAATCGCCATCGTCAGAGGTTACACCACGAATAACATAACCCGGATTGTTCGGACTTTGCAATTGAATCTGCAAGCCAGGAATGTATTGCGCCATTTCGTCAAATTGCTGCACATTGAGTTTTTTCAAATTCCCTCCGGAGAGAGTACTCACTGCTATCGGCACTTCAATACTACTCTGAGTACGCTTCTGGGTGCTTACAACTACTTCACCAAGCATTTGTACGTCTTCTTTCATTACAATCGTCATTCCATCTCGTCCTTCCAGTTGCTGCTGTTGATAACCCAAATAAGAAAAAACCAAGACTGTATGAACAGAAGGAACAGCCAAGGTAAATGTACCATCTGCACCTGTTGCCGTGCCCGTTCCTGTACCCTTCACAGCGATACTTACACCCGGAAGAGATTCTCCTTTTTCGTTTACGACTTTTCCTTTTATACTCACCGGAAGGAAATTTCCATTTATTTCACTCATAAAACTAACAGCCGCAGCATGCGCCATCTCTTGGGAACAACACATCCACAAACCTGCGAATAAAATGATCAACAAAGCTTTACTTCCGCGTCCAAGCAGTTCACCAAAAAGCCATTGAAACATTAAGTTTAGAAATCGTTTAGAAAGCTGCTTCACGTTTACTGAAGCGCCAAAATGTTGAAGAAATAATAATTTGTGACTCATAATTTGTTTTTTCTACATAGTTCTTTTATAAAGCATTATTAAAAGATCAAGGCAAGGGAACAGTTGAAGAAGCAAACTGCACCGTAAAATTATTATCGCTGGGAAAGGTATCGTCCCGAAGCACTGAAGATGCTATGCGGAATATCTTAGCACAATGAAGCGAATATTTTTTGATGAGATCGGCCAGCTCATTAATCTTTTCTCGATCCCCGTCCGACAATTTCTCATCGCCACAATAATTAGCAATTAAAGCTTCACCCACACAACGAGCAGCAGCAATCTTTAGCGAGTCCGGTACATTAGGAGGAAACGCAGAAATGACCAGTGTCTCAGCACCCTTCGCAATTGTTTTCTTCGCATGTTCAGCGAATGAAAGGCCATTCAAATCCACCGGAATCGATTCGAGAAAACGACTTTTGATTTCCATCGAATCATCCTTTATGGATACAAATCTATAAGGTGAAGGATAACTCACTGACGATCCTGTTTCCACATCATAAATGGTATGTTTCCCTTTCTTGCGACAAGAAATATCTTGTGCGTGAGAGTGTCCGGTAAAAACAACTTCCAAGCCTGCCTCAGCCAACTCAGATGCCTGCTTCTTCCAATCATCCACCAGATAGCCTTTCATAATACGGTCCTGATACTTCCAGTGGGATACCAACCCGTGATGCATCATCGCTATGATTCGTATCCCTCTTCGGTGAGCATCGGCTATCTGCGCTTTGATAAATTTCATTGTTTCAGGCTTTATCCGTCCATCATGCCGACAGATGTTCTTTTCGAAATCATTCTCTTCATACTTACACGCATCAATAGCCAATATGCGCAGGTTAGTAGTAGGCTGATAAACGTATGTAAGTGAATGTTCATCGCGTGCTAAAGCGTCAGCATATCCGTAATCAGCATAAATATCAGCAAAATCAGCTGCAGAAATTGTACGCACTCTTTCAGTTTTATCACGCATAAACGACACCGCATGTGGATTATTCACATCATGATTTCCGGGGATGACAAGTGCTTGTATGCCTTCTTTCTTCAAGCGTACCAAGCAGCTATCCACCAAGTAGCGATGAGAAACATATTCTCCATCCTTAGTTAGATCTCCTGTGAGCAACACCACCTGCGGATGTTCAGCAATAAGTCTGTCAGTTATTTCTTTGAGTATAACAGTCGATTCTCGCAGCATCTTTCTATCATGCACTAAGTAATCGTCAAACGCTTTGCCACCTTCTACCAGCAGCGACGGATCCATCACATGCACATCCGAAACAACTGCAATTCGACACTCAGTCATTCTATCTGGATTGTCTTTCACTTGTCCCATCGCTATAGCACTGGAAGTACAAAACAAAGAACTTAATCCTACAGTAAATATGGGTAATTTTAACATCATCATACTTCATTCTTTTTTTTATAAAGCAAAAGAGACGAAGAATGAATACAATTCGATTACAGCACCGTTAACATTGTGCAACGGTCACTAAATCGTTAGAAGATGATGCCTATTATTATCTAACCCAAGAAGAGGTACTACAAAACGTTTACATAAAAAAGAGTGGACGTAAATACAAGAACTAAAATAAAAACTATCTTTGCAATATATTCTACTTTAAAACGAATAACTGATGGAAACAAAATTATGTCAAAGTTGTGGCATGCCACTAACATCGGACGAAGTTCTTGGCACAAATGCTGACGGTAGTAAAAATGAAGATTATTGCTGTTATTGCTTTGCCGGAGGTAAATATACTAAAGATTGTACTATGGACGAGATGATAGACAATTGTGTCGAGTTTTTAGATGAGTTCAACAAAGACTCTGAAATAAAGTACAGTAAGGAAGAAGCGATCATTGCCATGAAAAAATTCTTTCCCACATTAAAACGTTGGCAGGCGTAAATTACGGCCTATAAATGAGCTATGCAGTATTCTCTTCTATGATTGAATAAGAGAAGGAATTCTTAATCTATATCCTCATCGTCACCCCATAATTCTTTATCGCTGGGTGCGTTGCGGATACAAATGTAACACCAAACCCCAGCCACAACAAGAAAAACAACAAATCCTATCAATATAGCCATTGCAACGTTTATCCTTTCTTTAAAATTCGTGCAATAGTACGAAAAAAAGTTGAATACACAATGTTATGTAAATGATTATCTTTTCCCTCTTGCTTAAATTCTACAGATTTAACTAGACATTACTGTCTAGAGACTTCTTACAAGATGATTCTCTGACTAATAAATGCGTGCGGATGACTATTTGCAAAGGAGTTGTCCTCGCCTTTATCTGTGCAAGTAACTGTTTACAAGACGCCTCGCCCATCTTGTAAGTTTGATGGGTAACGGCCGTAAGAGCAGGTTCTACGTAATTTGAATGCATCTCATCCGTATAACCAATCAGAGCAATGTCTTTCGGGATACATAGATGATGGCTCTTAATCTCTTTCATCGCAGCAAAAGCCAACGCATCATTCATGGCTAAAATGGCATCAGGTGGATTTGAGAGAGAGAGTAATCGGCGAGTAGCTTCGCGTCCTTCATCATAAGTCATTTTCTCGCAAATAACGAGTTCCTTTTCTATCGGTATTTTGTTTTGCCTCAATGCTTCCAAATAGCCATGCTTTCGCTCCTCTACTATCTTCAAATGATTGGCGCCTCCAATAAATCCGATACGTTTTGATCCTGTTTGCAACAAATGTTCTGTAGCAAGACGGGCCGATTCTACATTATCGGCAACAACAGAAGAGAATCGACCTCCGGGACAAATACGATCGAAAAACACCAACGGAATGTTCTGTGATTCTAAAGCTCCGAAATGACTATAGTCTGTTGTTTCTTGAGATAAACACGCTAGGATACCTTCCACACGAATATTTATCAAATCATCCAGACATTGTTTTTCGAGTTCATATTGCTCATAAGATGAAGTGATAATAACAGAATAGCCATTTTGTTTAGCTACATCGCTAATGCCGCTGATTATGGAGGAATAAAAGTGGGTTACCAAGTCAGGTACCAGAATACCAATAATGCGAGGACTGTTTTTAAGCAGGCTCATAGCAAAAGGATTCGGTCTATAGTTATATTTACGAGCAAGTGCCTTGACACGTTCTCGCATTTCAGGTCCTATTTCGGGACTATCCTTGAGAGCCCGGGATACGGTGGAAATAGAGACCCCAAGTTCTTCTGCCAAATTCTTTAGCGAGATATGCGTATTTGTCTTCATGGCAATAGCTATTTCCGCAAATATAACTGTTTCAGGTTACATTAGCAACAGATAATGCCGGATTGACGCAAACCTTTGCGTGCTTTTTTAGGCAACCATTCTTAGGTATATTCAACGTATGTTCTATTTTTGGCTATTAATTATCACTTTAATTAAAATATGCTATGATTTACAATGAAATTGGAAAGACAGGAATGAAAGTTTCAAACCTCAGCTTCGGTGCATCTTCACTCGGAGGAGTATTTCACGATATTCGTGAGGCAGAGGGAATAAGAGCGGTATTTACTGCAGTAGAGAAAGGTATGAATTTCATCGACGTTTCACCCTACTATGGACACTACAAAGCTGAAACGGTTTTAGGTAAAGCACTGAAAGATCTTCCCCGCGATGCCTATTATTTATCGACTAAAGTAGGACGCTACGGAAAAGATGGCGTAAATACATGGGATTATTCTGCCAAACGTGCCACAGAGAGTGTGTACGAAAGTATGGAACGCCTAAACATTGATTACATTGATTTGATTAATGTTCACGATATAGAATTTGCTGATTTGAATCAGATCGTTACTGAAACTTTACCCGCATTAGTAGAACTGCGCACAAAAGGAATCGTAAAACATGTAGGAATAACCGATCTTCAACTGGAGAATCTGCAATGGGTGATAGAGCATTCTGCCCCGGGAAGTGTGGAAAGTATCCTTAATTTTTGCCATTACTGCCTGAACGATGACAAGTTGGCTGACTTTCTCGATTTCTTCGAAGCTCACAGCATCGGAGTAATCAATGCTTCTCCTCTCTCGATGGGTTTACTCTCACAAAGAGGCGCTCCATCTTGGCATCCGGCTCCCATATCTTTAGTTGAAGCTTGCAAGAAAGCCGTTCAGCATTGTTCATCTAAAGGTTGCTCAATAGAGAAATTAGCCATTCAATACTCGATAAGTAATCCACGCATCGCAACAACGCTCTTCAGTTCAGCCAACCCTGAAAATGTAGAGATGAATATTCAATATGCCGAAGAAGCAATCGATTGGAATCTGGTACAAGAAGTGCAAGACATTATCGGGGATCAAAAGCGCGTTAGTTGGTTTAATTCTTAACTACGTAAAAGAGGGATTACTATGAACGACTTCAAAATTATCGATGCACATTCTCACTTGTGGCTTAAGCAAGACACAGTAGTAAATGGTTTACCAATTCGTGATATCGGCAACGGACGTTCGGAGTTTATGGGTGAGGTGAGACAAATGCTTCCTCCCTTTATGATTGACGGACAAAATTCGGCCGAAGTCTTCCTCTCGAACATGGACTATGCACAGGTATTGGCTGCGGTCATCACGCAAGAATATATTGACGGAATTCAAAATGAATATCTTCTCGATGTAATAAGTAGGTATCCTAACCGCTTCTTCGTGTGTGGCATGTGCGAGTTTCGCAAGCCGGGCTATTATGAGCAGACGAAAGAGTTGCATGGTTTGGGGTTCAAAGCAATCAAGATTCCAGCTCAACGTTTGTTGCTAAAAGAAGGAAGAGTGATGCTCAACTGCGAAGAAATGATGCAGACATTTGGCTACATGGAAGAAAACAAGATGATTCTTTCCATCGACCTAGCCGACGGCGAAATGCAGGTAGATGAAATGGAAGAAGTCATTCAGCAGTATCCTAATCTGAAAGTAGCTATCGGACACTTCGGAATGGTAACAACTCCAAACTGGCAGAAACAAATCAAACTAGCACGCTATGAGAATGTAATGATTGAATCAGGAGGAATCACTTGGCTGTTCAATGAAGAGTTTTATCCTTTTAAGGGAGCAGTAAGAGCGATTCGCGAAGCCACAGGACTGGTGGGAATGGAGAAATTAATGTGGGGTTCCGACTATCCGCGAACAATAACGGCCATCACTTACAAGATGTCTTATGACTTCGTCTTAAAGTCTCAAGAACTGTCTGCTGACGAAAAAGCCCGTTTCTTGGGACAGAATGCTGAAACCTTTTATGGTTTTAAAAATCTCCCCCAATTGCCGTACATAAAAAACATGTCAGAATAACACCTAATCACTAATATAGTACAATTGCATACCATGAAAAAAAATAATTATTTATTGCCTCTTGCACTGGTTTTCTCTCTGTTCTTCTTATGGGCCATCAGTAGTAATCTGCTACCAACGATGATTCGACAGTTAATGAAAACATGCGAACTAAATGCATTTGAAGCATCATTTACCGAAACGGCCTATTGGTTGGCTTATTTTATTTTCCCCATCCCTATTGCGATGTTTATGAAACGCTATAGTTATAAATCGGGGATCATTTTCGGACTTATACTAGCCGCATGCGGTGGTTTTCTATTCTTCCCGGCGGCCATATTGAAGGAATATTGGGCTTATCTTTGTATCTTCTTCGTCATCGCTACCGGAATGTGTTTCCTTGAAACAGCAGCCAACCCTTATGTTACCGCTTTAGGTGATCAGGAAACAGCCCCCCGAAGACTAAACCTCGCCCAATCATTCAATGGATTGGGAGCATTCATTTCGGCTATGTTTCTAAGCAAGCTCGTTCTGAGTGGCAATCATTATACGCGCGAAACTCTGCCCGCTGATTTTGCCGGTGGATGGGAAGGATATATCCAAATGGAAACTGATTCCATGAAGCTCCCCTATCTAATCTTGGGATTATTACTAATCGTTATTGCAATCGTTTTTGTCTTCTCCAAACTACCCAAAATAAAAGAAGGAGATAACGTAGAAGGTGATAGTGAAAAAGGAGGGAAGTTGATAAATTTCTCTGTGCTGAAACGTTCTCACTTACGTTGGGGTGTCATTGCACAATTCTTTTATAACGGAGGACAAACGGCAATAAACAGCTTATTCCTGGTATATTGCTGTAGCTACGCCGGTTTAGAAGAAAACACAGCAACGACTTTCTTCGGACTCTACATGCTGGCGTTCCTGTCAGGAAGGTGGATTGGTACCTTGTTAATGATCAAATTCCGTCCACAAGATATGCTTTTGGTCTACGCTCTTATCAATGTAGCCCTGTGCGGAGTTATCATTTGTTGTGGCGGAACAGTCGGACTATATGCCATGCTCGCAGTATCATTCTTTATGTCCATTATGTATCCCACACAATTTTCTTTGGCTTTAAAAGGATTGGGTAGCAATACAAAGAGCGGGTCTGCTTTCTTGGTAATGGCTATTGTGGGCAATGCTTGCCTGCCTCAGCTCACGGCCTACATCATGCAGCTCAATCAAAACATCTATTACATAGCATATATTATACCAATGATCTGCTTCTTGTTCTGTGCTTACTATGGATGGAAAGGATATAAAATAGTAGATTAAGAAAAGAAATCTAGTCACTAAAAAATCGATTTTAATAAAAATAAAGATGAAAGCAATTCAAATTACAGCTCCTTTGGAAATGAAGGTGGTTGATGTAGAGAAGCCTGCAATGAAAGCAGATGAAGTTCTCTTGAAAATTAAATATGTCGGGTTTTGTGGTTCCGACCTGAATACTTATTTAGGCCGTAACCCTATGGTGAAATTGCCTGTTGTACCGGGACATGAAGTCGGTGCAGTGATCGAAGCAATCGGTAGTGCCGTTCCCGCAGGATTGGAAGTGGGTATGAGTGTTACAGTGAATCCTTACACCAACTGTGGCAAGTGCGCTTCGTGCCGAAACGGACGAGTAAATGCTTGCGAACACAACGAAACGTTGGGTGTGCAACGCAACGGCTCCATGAGCGAATATCTCTCTTTGCCATGGGCTAAAGTAATTCCCGCAACGGGTATTTCACCTCGCGACTGTGCTTTAATTGAACCTATGAGCGTGGGCTTCCATGCCGTATCTCGTGCTCAAGTTACCGATATTGATACAGTCATGGTAATTGGCTGTGGGATGATTGGTATGGGAGCGATTGTTCGTGCGGCCCTGCGTGGTGCTAAGGTTATTGCAGTCGATTTGGATGATGAGAAATTAGCATTAGCAAAACGAATTGGTGCCCAGCACACTATTAACTCTAAAACAGACAACGTACACGAATCATTGCAAATGATTACGGAAGGTTTTGGTCCTGACGTTATTATTGAAGCAGTGGGTAGCCCTGTGACTTACGTTATGGCTGTGGATGAAGTTGCTTTCACCGGCAGAGTAGTATGCATCGGTTATGCTAAGAGTGAAGTCGCTTTCCAAACAAAATATTTTGTACAGAAAGAGCTGGACATACGCGGTTCTCGCAATGCATTGCCGGAAGATTTTCGTGCAGTAATTCATTACCTCAAACAAGGCACTTGTCCTAAAGATGAGCTGATTTCGATGATTGTTAAACCCGAAAAGGCCACTGATGCGATGAAGGAATGGGCAGCAGATCCGGGCAAAGTATTCCGTATTTTAGTGGAGCTATAAGCAAATAGGAACTTCTTCCAAGTAACACTCATATCTTATTCATTGTCTATACATAGATAACAGAAGATCTAAGTGCATTCTATAGGAAGATTAAGTGGTTTCTATTTGAAGATTATCTGGTCACGCAGCTGAGTGACGATGGTCACACGGTTGCAGGACGATGGTCACACAATTAAGGGACAATAGTCACGCAGTTGTGTGACCACTTCTTTTTAACGTTAAGACGACTTAGCTTTAGTGTTCTTTTGCCTTACCTCAACTAAAGAGATGGATTAGGATATACACTAAAAGCCCTCCAACCGATCTATGGTTGGAGGGTTATACTCATTAGTCCAATCACTACATCATTTGAAAGGGTTTCCAAACTTAAATAGCTTAACTCCTTATTAGGATTCAAAGGCATATCAAGTAAGATTGCAGCTCCTCCATCAACAGGACGGCCGTAAACACCTTCAATTCCAAGATCCTTCTCCAGATCATTACTTACCAAACCGGACTTTAAATGCAAACGATAAGGTCTGGGAGCTTTGAGTTTGAAAGCAATGTTATCCACAAAAAAATCCTGTTCTATCGGACACCAATTCTCGGGATTTATCAAAGTAAGTGTGTCACTAGTGCCATCGCTATAATGCACGCGAATGATACCGTTGGCTATGTGACATTGCATGTGATTTGTACTACCAGCCATGAGAAAATAGGCGTGAGAAGCTTTACCATTCAAGCGGATGCGTAAGCTATCAGGATAGTTGTCCCACAATGAAGTGAAAGCGATGTTCTTACCTTGCGTCGGAGTGCGGAAAGACACGCCCAATTTGGTAGAAAGCAAACCGTCACGTACCTGCGCACGCATGCCCGAATCGTCTATCTCTGCCGTAGTTTTAGGATGGCACCATTCACCTATTCCTTGTTTAGGTAGTTGAAGAGTAGTATAAGGAGAACGAGGCGTTAGGTATTCATTGCGGAAAATATCCGTAACGGAAGCATTAAATGCAGTGTCCATATTTACCGGACGGCAAGAAGTTGCAACAACATGCTCAAATGCAGGAGTCGCAGGAGCGATATCAGCTTTTACTACTACATTGATAGGTTGCCACCACGCCAAGTCACCTTGACGAACATGAGCAAACAAGGTACGACTTCCTACCTCTCCACACACTCGCCCTTCAATTTCTTTTCCATTGACTTTCGCATCCTCTAACACACCTTGCGGATCATATAATTTATTCACTTTATACTGGGATAACGCCAATTGGAAGCGATCACCAACCTTAAAACTACGACCTGCATCGGCAATCGTTGTTTTAATTAAGCTACCTCCCCACTCTATCTTTATTTCACAAGTAGTAGCTGCAGGAACTGTTATGGACAAAACAGGCTGGCCAACAGATATTTCAACTTGTTTCCATGTTGCAGGTTGCCCATTAATAGTAAGGCGAACAACTTTATCCATCCGAGCACGAGATTGCAATTCAAGAGACAATGGCTTACTAAAGTGTTGCGCTATCTTGTAAACATCCGTCCTCCCTTCACGATGATAATCAAACGACACATCGGGCGTAACAAGCGAAGCATAAGGCCATTCGGCAGGGAAACCCGGACGAATGAGCAACTTACCATTAAGCGCATCAGGAAGGATACCATAAAGCCCTTGTATAAGAGCACGAGAGGCAACGCCAATAGGATCACCAAAATCCCGATAGCACTCTCCGCGGGCAGCGTCATAAAAGCTGACCTGACCGAAGTTGCCGGGACTTCCTCCAAGATACATCCCATCGAGTACGGAGCTTTTAAGCAACTTAAAAGCTTCATCGTTGCGCCCGGCTTGCCAATAAGAAAGAGAGGTATGCATCACCTCAGCAAAAGCAACATTGTTGATGCTCCATGAATAAGGTAACCAGTTGGTAGTAGAAACAGTAGCATAACCTTCATCTTTCAAGCCTTTGGCAACGACAGGTATATGAGGTATTTCAGTATCTACATATCGAGTGGCCTGATAAGATTGAAAAGGATCAGCCGTTTCGCTATCAATCGCATGATAGATAGTCCACACAGCAGCACTTTCATGCAAACGACCATGCCCCATGAAATCTTGATATTCGGCCCAATGCCCCTTTGAAGGCATCCACAAGCGAGCGTTAAGTGCTTTCAGTATCTTTTCAGCCTCAGCGCGATAAGGAGCAGGATCTTCGCCGATCTTAGAGGCTATCTCTGCAGCCATTTTGTTGGCGCGATAGTTATAAGCAGACGAATGAGTTACCGCACCTGAACTATAATAAAGCGCATCGCTTGCCCAGATGCAGGCATAAGCGTCATAAAGTCCATCGCCATTGGGATCATAATTACGTTTCTCCCAATCAAGATGGCGAACAATGACAGGCCACATCTGGCGGGCATAGTCTAAATCACCCGTCCAATTGAAGTGCCAAAGCAGTTCATCAATGTAGCAAAGATTCATGTCGTAATGGTGCATCTGATTAGGATTGTGCGGATTACGGCAGATGTATCCGTTGCTATATTGAGGGGTTCCCCACTGTTTAATCGAACGAGCAAGGTTCATCTCAGGATCTTGTGCCGGATGGGGAATCGTTTGTGGCACAGCGGTTACCTGACTAGCAGCATAAGCATCGAAATGCTTCCGGGCGCGATCGTGCCAACCAAGAGCATCACCCGTATATGCAGCACGCCAACCGCTAAGTGGCATTCGCCAGCCTACTGCCCCGTGCAACCAAACTTCACCATCCCAAATAGCATCGGCTGCAACAGAAAGGGCCCCACCTAATGTATTGAAATAGGCGTCTGGAGTATTTATCTTGATCCGAGAAGCCAATGCAACACGAGCCTGCTCTGCCTTTTCATACAGAGAACTTCCTTCCGACATTTCCGGAACTCGCAAAGCGAGATTCTCTAAAACCAGATAGCCAACAGAAGCCAGCGAAAGTTGACATTGCTGCAAGGACAAAGGATGTTCCGGCGCTTCAAAGCTATCAGCCGGATCAGCACCCATATCACCATTACGATTCAGACGTTTCGCTTTTATTTCGGAAAGCAAACAAGTCAGTTTAGCACCAACCGGCATATCAGAAGCTGTTATTTTCCAAACAGCACCGTCTTTATCCGGAAAAGACAAGACAGAGATAAAGAGCTTCCCTTTTCCCCAAGAAGGATCTGTTAATCGGTAACTCCGACGTCCAGGTGTGTAGCGAGCTTCACAGAAAGAAACAGAATCCAGAGCAACAGAAGTCTTTCCTGTGATCACACGAAAACGGATATTCTTGCTATTCCGTTTGTCATAAGCTGCAAACACAGGTCGATCACTCGTTTCGAGACGAAAAGGAGAAGTTCTGGCATAAAGCGCACGCGTATAACGGTTCACTCCATTAATCGAAACAAAATCTTCTCCATCCGGATGATACTGCAGCGAGCGGGATACTCCACGTTTATGCTCATTGTAAGAGGTCGATTCTATAAAATCGCCAATCCGCTTTGTAGGAGCCTGCCCTAAAAGTTTTTCTGCTGCCCCAAAGAAAAGGCAAAGCAAAAAAAACAGGTGATATTTGTTCATAAAAGCTATTTATAAGTTTAGAATCGCCCTATGGCATTGGCTTTAATCCTTCCCAACGCACGTTCCACTTTCCGTCTTTCGGAAAACCCGGATTTTCTACAGTGCAGCCATCCCAACCGGCACACATCATTGCCACAGCAGTTAGCAAACCACCGTTACCTGGAAGATAAACACGCAAACGTTCATCTTTATAATTGTGCCCACTTATCAGATAGGTATTGGTACGCTTATTCATAAGCAAAGCACCAACTGCTTTGTCAGGCTCGCCCATGCGGGCAGCGTTCATGGCAGTCATCGGATAATCCCATCCCCAAGTAGAGTCCCAGTTCCAGTTGTCCCATATCCAATCAAAAGTATTCTTCATATAATCTTGGCGGATAAGTTTGTTCATCGGTAAAATACCTACCGCACCCAGAACAGCCATGTGATCGGAAGTGAAACGAACGTCCTTGTATGTGTCAAGCGCCGTTTCTGCTGCCAGATAAAGCTTGTCGCTATTGTATGCCAGCGGAGATAATTTTTCGATCATTTCATCCCATTGTACATTACGTTTTTGCCCCGTACGTTCCAGCCATTTTTGTGCTGTTTGCATAGCGTAGTACCAGTATGAGAGTTCAAAAGGAGGGTTAACAGTCTCTGCTGCACGAAGAGTTTCCTGTGCAGGGATAGCACCTTTCAACACGTAACGTTTGTTAGCTTCATCATAAGTTGCGAAAGAGTACATAAACTTAGCAGTTTCCTGAACCAAGCGGTTATATTTCTTAAGTACATCAGAATTTGGATTTGAACGGTAAATTAGCTCAGCCAAATAGATAAAATGTGGTTGTTGCCAGATAAGGAAACTGCCTACTTTAGAAGGAGCTTCTTGCCCGCTAGGATTTGTCATCTTCATCCAGCGGATACCGTCAAATCCCTGACGTTTTGCTATCTCGCGAGCTATAGGCTCTACCTTCTCATACCAAGAAAGAGTACGGTCCAGTAAATCGGCACGGTTCCATAAAGCAAATTGTGCCTGATGCCACCATATCATTTCAAGATGAAACTTGCCAAACCAAGAGTTATAAGTCAGGCCCGTCTCTTGTGGAGGAGTTGTTCCTGCACACTGAATAGCAAGTAAATATTGGCTAAGCACCACACGACGTTCCAATTCTTTGGCACGTGTATCTTTGCATAGGGAAAAATCGACTGCAGCACCCTTCTTCCAATAACCATTCCAATAATTAGCTGAAGCGTTCAATGTTTCTGCCACAGTTGCTTTTTCTGTAGAAGCTACTTCTGAAGTAAAAGCACAAGTAAAGTCGATGGTTTTGCCCTGAGGAGTAAGTACAAAATAGTTTTTCTCTTTCTCTCTTAGCGTGGCTTTGCCTTCCCAACGGATAGTAACGTAATAAACTGTATCATCTATTTGACGTTTTAGCACGGCTGAGTTCGCATTTTGTGAAACAAGAGTAGTAGAGTGCTTATCATTAGCATTCCACAAACATGCATCATCGGAATGTCCTCCGGTAGGATAAGGAAAGCGGAAATTGATGTCCTTATTTCCATTGGATGTAACACGGGCAGCAATCATATCAGCATGCGGATGAACAGCAGTTTCAACCTTATAAGATACACCTGATATTTTGTAACTACTGCGGATAACGCCCTGCCACATATCAAGTGTTTGATGAATATTAGTAAACTTTGCAGGAGTAATACCTTCGGCCAACTCCAAGCCAACAATACCTAAATGCAAGCGATGAGGATTGGCCCGTAACCAGTTAGATGCATCTTTATTACGTCCATCTTCCTTAAACTCAACAGAATAAGGTTCCATACGACCACGGCCAAAATCATAGTCTTTTAGTGCTTCCTGAGGTGTAAACTTCTCCGGATTTGGAAATGAGTGCCAACCCCATTGACTTTGCGTGCCCAAAGGCACCCCTTGCGAATACTGAGCCGGAAATGTTTGCAAACCTGTAGCATCTACGGTATAGGCAAATTCTCCATTTCCTACTGAAAGAGAAGAGAGAGAATCAAAAGAGGTAACTTGCGGATTATTACGAGTTACAAGAGCCTTGCGATCAATAGGTAATTGCTTAGCAAAGGCACCGCATGCAACAAGCACTAAAGCAGTAAACGAATAAAATAGTTTCTTCATGGTATCGTTGGTGATAAATAGATTAATAGACAATACAAATTTATAGAATAGCTCAATACGATCTATAATAAGTAATGATATAAATGCTACGCTATTTGTCAGAAAGCAAAGAATTGAGGTATATCTCTATGTTGGTGTATTTTAAACTAAATGTATAAGCATTATTATCAGATGCATCTTTAGGGTTTAACTTATGCTTGAGTTCCCATTCATCTGGCATCCCATCTGCATCAGTGTCTAAAGGAGCTTTATCTGTACGAAGCAGAGGCCACCCTCCAACATCGTTCTGTGAATTAATGAGCCCATTTTCTCCATCGGTTCCTAACCCGCTACGTACTTGCAATAGTATATGTTTGTCATAAGCATCTCTATGAAAACTGCATCCAACAGAGTCCAAAACCCGTTTATAAGTCTGCTGAGGGGTATCTTGGCATATAGGCTCATAAGTAAATGGCAACGTAGCATGTGATGCTTGCACATCTTTTCCGCCTACTGCTCCCCAATTATCAGCCGTCACAGCAGCATCACCTTCCATATCGTTATCAGCTATGTAATATCGTCCTGTACCATCTTCGGCTATATCAAGTATTCTATGATGTAGGGATGCAGGACCGGGTTTATAATAGTTACCCACTATATTAATTTCCCCATAATGTCCGCCATCATAAGCTGATTTAAAGCCCCAGTTGTAAATCACATTATTACGATAATCAACCATTTTGGTACTATCCACCGATGCAAAACGAGGATTTCGACTGGAATTACAAGCCAACAGGTTATGATGGAAAGTGGCTTTATAGCCTCCCCAAATTCCTCCGAAGCCATGACTACCTTTCGTATGCACCGATTTGTTGAGACTGTGTGCTACGAGGCACCACTGTACAGTGAGGTTTTGCATTTTATACATCGAAAGACACTCATCAATAGACCAACTAACGGAAAGATGATCGAGTATCACATTTTTTTGTCCATAGCGTCCGCCGCCT
>DBTL01000068.1 GCA_002307035.1 Bacteroides sp. UBA1317 | reverse complement strand
GTTACTTTGTAGGTAACGGAATAGGTTAGAAATTACTTTAAAAGGCGTTTTGAAATAAAATCGTATGTGTGAAGGATCTTTTTGCATACAAAAAGGTAACAAATATCCTATCCATATTTATTTATTTAAACATGGACAAGATATCTTGTGACTATAGCAATGATAGGAGTTGAATAGCGGTTACCTAGAAAAAGCTTTGTGCTTGTTCGTAGGAGAACTTTTGTTTTTTCTCTAAAAAAACATGAAGATAGTTTTGCTTAATCCATATAATATGTTCATATTTGCATTCAGTACTATTCCCGTTACCTACAAAGTAACAGAGGGAATGCTTCATATTAATGTTTTTTTAATTGTGTATAGAAAGTCATAGTGCAATGAGAAAAGGTTTTTTACAGTTTTGGTTTTCTGTAAATAGAGATGTTTACATAGAGCTTTCTTTTCAATTTAAAACAAACCCGTGGAGGGTGTATAATTTAGCTCATGGTAAACGTACTAGAAGCTTGAAAGATAATCGAATATTGCAAGAATTACAGAAAAAAGGTATTGTTAATACAATTAAACCTTGGTAGAAGAGATGTTGCTTACGGGCGGACCCGGTGGAAAATTAGCAAGTCTTTTTTATTTCAAAAAATAAAATTGGTTCTTTCATTTTCATCTCAAGCATCGCGGTCCGCCCAAATAGCTATTTGCGAATTTCGTGAACAAAAACTTCTTTAGCACTTTTCTAATATTAAATAATATGTTGAGTCCAGAAGTAATAAGAGCAATAGAGATTTTAAAGGGTATTAATTATTCCCTTAATGATGCTGAAAATAAAACTCTACGCCCACTTTTGGATATATCCAGCCAATGTTTATTGGAAAAACTTCGTAAATCTGATTTAATCCGATTAAGATCAGGTAAACATGACACTTTGATTTTAAGCTCTTATGAGTTATGTCATCCTCTTGATCAAATTTCGCTTTGTGATATACTTATCATAACAGGAGAAGGATTTAAAATATCCATTGAGAATGCGGAAGATATTTATACTCGTTACGGTGTTGTTGGACGTCGTTTAGGAATATTAAATCAGTTAGCTTGTTATTACCTTTCACAGATCCATCTGACTGATATGTGTCTAGAGAAATAGTTCAAAGTTACCATCATAGAACCTTTTTACTTATCGAACATTTTATTGTTCATAGAATTATAAAATTAGATTTTCCCTTCCTGTCTTGTGTATCTAATACTTTCTTTCTATCTTTCCACGGTATTTCCCATAAATACGTTGTATCGGTTTCTTGTTTAATAGGCGAAGTGAATGAAGATTCCTCATAAATATTTGCTTTATCAGAATAAATGGTTGCAACCTTATATTCACAGATTGCTGGGGATTATGACTGCTATCACTTATTTGGCTTCTCTGCTGTTTATTGCTGCATTAGTATATGAACATGGTTTTGTTATCTCTAATGCAGAGCTTGATAAACTCAATTCTTTGTATCGAATTGTATGGGCCATCTTTTTGATAGGTGTAACACTACATCTCTTCCTTAAATATCGGGATACAAAAGAGAAATATAATAAATTGACTTGGGCATTAAGCTTCTTGCTCTATTTGACTCTCATTCCGGTAATCTTTAATAGGCCTGATCAAAGTGGAGCTATCCTGCAGTTCTGGGAACTTCTTCATAGTAAGTTCTATCATGTCGTTTTACTATCCATTTATTCTTTTCTACACTTATCTAACGGATTGGTACGCCTGTTGGGGAGACGTACTAACCCTTCGCTGATTCTGGCCGTTAGTTTTCTGGTGATCATTATAGTCGGCACGGGTCTACTGATGCTTCCCCGGTGTACAGTCAATGGCATTTCATGGGTTGATTCCTTATTTATATCTACCAGTTCAGTGTGTGTTACTGGACTTACACCGGTAAATGTTTCTTCTACATTTACTACTGCAGGTTTTGTGGTTATTATACTTTTGATTCAAATCGGCGGGTTGGGAGTGATGACTTTGACCAGCTTCTTTGCAATGTTCTTTATGGGTAACACTTCGTTATACAATCAGTTGGTGATTCGGGATATGGTAAGCTCTAATTCACTCAGCTCTTTGCTTTCTACTTTACTTTATACCTTAAGCTTTACATTGATTATAGAAAGTGTCGGTATGCTCTCTATTTGGTTAAGCATACAAGGTACTATGGGGATGAATCTCGAAGACGAACTTGCTTTCTCAGCTTTTCATGCTATTTCCGCTTTCTGCAATGCGGGCTTCTCCACTCTTCCAGGCAATCTGGGTAATGCGTTGATAATGAACAACCATAATACATTTTATATTCTTATTTCATTACTAGTCATCTTCGGCGGTATCGGGTATCCCATTTTGGTCAATTTTAAAGAGATTATACTCTATCATGCACATCGGCTTTGGGTATCTATACGTACCCGTAGATATGAGAAGCAACGAATACGACATTTGTATAACTTGAATACCCGAATTGTATTGATCATGACCTTTCTTTTACTCACTATCGGTACACTTAGCATACTTCTGTTTGAATGGAATGGAGCTTTTGCCGGAATGTCTGTTGCTGATAAGTGGACGCAGGCATTCTTTAATGCCGCTTGTCCTCGTACTGCCGGTTTTTCTAGCGTTGATCTTGCTTCATTAACTACTCAAAGCATATTTGTTTATCTCTTGTTGATGTGGATTGGTGGTGGGGCACAATCTACTGCAGGTGGTATTAAGGTCAATGCCTTCTCTGTTATTGTTCTTAATCTGATGGCTGTTATCAGAGGAAGTGAACGTGTAGAAGTTTTTGGCCGTGAGCTATCACAAGATTCTATTCGTCGTTCCAACGCGACGATGGTCATGTCTCTATCGACTCTCTTTCTGGCCATATTTGTTCTAACAATTTTGGAACCCACTTTGCCATTGTTGGGATTGGTTTTTGAGGCTATTTCGGCATTAAGCACTGTTGGCTCTAGTCTGAACATCACCACACTTTTGGGCAATAGCAGTAAATTGGTCATTATTTTGCTGATGTTTGTAGGCCGTGTGGGATTAATAACGATGATGCTGGGCATTGTGAAACAGAAAAAAAATCTTAAATATAAATATCCAAGTGACAATATCATCATAAACTAGTGGTTATTATTAATACGAACAAGATGAAATACATTATTATTGGTTTAGGAAATTATGGGCGTATACTGGCCGAAGAACTTTCTGTCTTGGGACACGAGGTGATAGGGGCTGACATCAGCGAAAGTCGAGTAGACATCATAAAAGATAAAATAGCAACGGCTTTTGTTATAGATGCAACGGACGAAATATCTCTTTCTGTTCTTCCGCTGAACAGTGTTGATGTAGTTATTGTTGCTATTGGCGAGAATTTTGGTGCTTCTGTACGTGTGGTAGCCTTGTTAAAACAGAGGCAGGTGAAGTACATCTATGCCCGCGCTATTGACGCTGTTCACAAAGCTGTGCTTGAAGCCTTTGGTTTAGAAAAGATATTAACCCCTGAAGAGGAGTCGGCACGCAGTTTGGTTCAGTTGCTCGATTTTGGAACCAAAATAGAGTCTTTTCGAGTGGATGAGGATTATTACGTGATGATATTTCGTGTGCCGGAAAAATTTGTCGGCTATTTAGCTAACGAATTGAATCTTGATCAGGAATTTTGCCTGAAAGTACTTGCGTTAAAACGTGCTGAAAAGGTTAATAACTTCTTGGGCATCTCGATGCTCGAGTCTAGTGTAGTGAACAAGCTACCACAGGATGATAAGATTCAACCGGATGATGAATTGGTATGTTATGGTCGATATCATGATTTTCAGGCGTTTTGGAAAGCATTGTAATGAAATGCTTTCGTGAAATTTCTTTGTTTTTTTCTTTTAGCAAAAACAGATCTATTTTTGCGTTGACCTTAAATTAAAAATGCTCGACGAATGGCCATTGTAAAGCATGACTTACTTTCTTTTAATAAGTTCTTTGCTGATTATCAACAAAGGTTTATACGATTTGCTTTAACCTATACACATGATGAGGATATAGCAGAGGATATTGTATCAGAATCGATGATGTATTATTGGGAAAACAAAGAACGCTTGCCTCAAGAGACTAATTTGCCTGCTTACGTTTTAACTACTATTAAACACAAATGTTTGAATTATCTTAGACATATCCAATTGAAAGAAGATGTGTTAAATGAATTGGCTTCTCACTCCGAATGGGAACTATCCATTCGTATTGCTACGCTAGAAGCTTGTGAACCAAATGAACTATTTGATAATGAAGTAAGATCAATTGTTGAGCAAATATTATCCAAACTACCCGAAAAAACGTCTCGAGTCTTCGTTATGAGTAGAAATGAGAATAAATCATATAAAGAAATTGCCACGATAATGAATATGTCTACAAAAGGGGTGGAATTTCATATAGCTAAGGTTATGCGTATTTTGCGCATTGCATTGAAAGATTACCTCTTATTGCACCTTTATTTATTTTACTTGCTTATAAATCATTGAATATTATATATTATACTACTAGGGGTATTCATTCTTGAAGTGCTATTATATTGTATGGGTATGAAAGAGATTGATAAAGAATTACTATACCGTTTCTTCAATGGCGAAGCGACTTTTGCAGAAGAAACAAAGGTAAAAGATTGGTTGGAAGGATCAGCAGAGAATCGGAAAGAGTATTTAAGAGAGCGCAGATTATTTGATCTTACAATTCTTTCAGATGATAAGTTGTATGATGCGAAGAAGCTATTGTATTCTCGAAAAAAGAGTTATTATATGGAGTGTCTAAGAATAGTTGCTACTATTGTTATAACATTGATTATTAGTTCTTTGTATTTTGCTACGCCTGATGAGGAAGATGAAATTGCAATGCAAACAGTTACTGTTCCTTATGGACAACGTGTTAATCTGCTTTTATCTGATGGGACAAATGTTTGGCTGAACTCAGGTACGAAAATGTCTTATCCACAAATATTTGCTAAAAAAAGGAGAGATATATATCTTGATGGAGAAGCCTATTTTGAAGTTTCCCATAATAAGGAAAAGCCATTTTTAGTACATACGAATCAGTTTGATATAGAAGTGTTAGGAACAAAGTTTAATGTTGATTCCTATTCGAGAGATGACGCTTTTGAGAGTTCGTTGATGGAAGGTGTAGTTAAGGTAACTCGTAAAGAAGATAGATCCTCTTTGACTTTATCTCCTTCTTATAAAGTTGTGTTGAGGGATGAGAAAATGGTAGTCGAAAAGATAGAAGATTATAATACTTATCGTTGGAGGGAAGGTCTTATTTGTTTTAAAAATAAATATTTTTTAGACCTTTTGGTCGAATTTGAAAAGTATTATGATATACGTATAATAGTAGAAAGTCCGAAACTTGCTAATCCTATATTAACAGGGAAATTCAGAGTTTCTGATGGTGTGGAATATGCTTTGAAAGTATTGCAGAAGGATGTGAAATTTAGATATAAACGTCATGCTGATAGTAATATAATCTATATCAGATGAATGGAATGAAACAGATAAACCTTCTCTAATAGTTAACCTTTAAATAATAATAGCCTATGTGATATCTGCCTAAAAAACGAAAGACACAAAGTACCGGAGGTACTGGAATACCTACCGGCACAGACTAACATCAATCCCTTTTTAGGGATAGTATTAATCAAACTTAAATGCAAAGATATGAAAAACATTCATTGCGTGGACTTTTATAAGATTAAAAATCCACTAGCCACTCATTTTTTTAAAATCATGAAAATCACCACCTTTTTGCTTTTTTTCTGTGTTCTTTGTGCTATTGCCGGGAATGCTAAGTCTCAGAATGCTAGGGTTACAATTCATAAAACTCAGGCTCCCTTGGAAGAGATATTGAATGAAATTGAAAATCAGACAGATTATCTATTTCTTTACACGAATGAAGTGAATGTGCGAAAAACAACTTCGATTAAGGTTAGTAGTAAGCCCGTTTCTGAGGTACTGAGCTCTTTATTGAGCAGAAGTAATATTAAGTATCAAATGGAAGGTTCGCATATCATTCTCTCAGGAAAAACGGAGGAGAATAAAACCACACACGTGGATCAGAATAAAACTAAAATTTCGGGGACTATAAAAGATGCGGGTGGAGAGGGAATAATCGGAGCCAGTGTTGTTGAAGAAGGAACAACTAATGGCACTGTAAGCGATATGTCTGGAGACTTTGTTTTAAATGTATCAGATAAGGCTGTGCTGAAAATTACTTATATAGGCTATATTGCTCAAGAAGTGAAAGTTATATCTGGTAAACCTTTAAATATAGTACTACGTGAAGATACTAAAACGCTTGATGAAGTAGTCGTTATTGGCTATGGAACTCAGCGTAAAGGCGATCTGACAAGTTCCGTCGGCAGTGTAAAGAAGGAAAATTTTATTCAAGGTGCTGTAAAGGATGCGGGTCAATTGATTCAAGGCAAAGTTGCCGGTTTGACAATTACCAATACTAGCGGTGATCCTACTAGTAATACGACCATTTCTCTTCGTGGAAACACAACTATCTTGGGTGCGAGTACGAACCCACTAATTTTAATTGATGGTGTTCCCGGTGACTTGAATACGGTAGCACCAGAAGATATTGAGAGTATAGATGTGCTAAAGGATGGTTCTGCTGCTGCAATCTATGGTTCTCGTGGTACAAATGGTGTTATCCTTATTACAACGAAGAAAGCAAAAGGAGACAATATAAATCAAGTGGAATATAGTGCCTATATGAGCACTTCTTCTATTGTTAAACGCTTGGAAATGTGCACAGCTGCTGATTATCGTCAACAGATTGCAGATGGTATACGGGATGCTTCTTGGGATCTTGGTAATAGTGTTAATTGGATGGATCAGATTACGCGTACTCCGTTTACTCATGTTCATAATTTATCACTTAAAGGGGGTAGTCAGGAAACTAATTATATTGTCAATCTTAACTATCGGGGCAATCAGGGTATAATGGAGCGTTCGGACAAGGAGATGTTTCAGGGGCGTGCTGAGGTTAATCATAATATGTTCGATGGCAAACTGAAACTTAATTTTGGTATTCTGGGAAATCAAACCAAATATACATCTACTTCCGATGGTGGAAGCTGGAATACTTATATTTTTCGTCAGGCTTTGATTCATAATCCAACTGAACCGATAAAAAATGAGGATGGTACTTGGTACGAAAATACAGGAATTTATGAGTATGCTAATCCGTTGTCTCTTTTGAATGAGTGTGATGGTGATCAAAGTATCGCTCAATTGCGGTTTAACGGCAGTGCTACTTTTAATCCGATTAAAGATCTCACATTAAAAGCTTTGATTTCTTATGATAAATCTCATCAGTATGGGGGCTATTATGAAACAAAGAACAACATATCTACGATTCGTGATAGTAAAAATGGTTATGCATCTGTAGGTTCGTCCATGGATATGACTAAACTGATAGAACTGACAGCACAATATCAAAAAGAAATTAGAGGTCATAATTTCACTGTTCTAGCTGGTTACAGTTGGCAAGGTACTGACTATAGCAACCAGTATGAACAGAACTATGATTTCCCAACTGATATTTATAGTTACAACGATATAGGCCAGGGAGCAGCCTTAAAAGAAGGCTTGGCTACTGAATACAGTTATCGTTTGAAAACAAATCTAATCAGTTTCTTTGGTCGTTTGTCTTACTCTTATAAGAATCGTTATTTATTGATGGCTGCTCTTCGCCATGAAGGGGCTAGCCAGTTATCGGGAACCAATAATGAATGGGGTACCTTTCCTTCTGTTTCTCTGGGATGGAGAATTACGGAAGAATCGTTTATGCAATCGCAAAAGTTATTTAACGATTTAAAGCTTCGTGTTGGCTATGGTGTAACAGGAAGTCAGCCAAGCGATTCATTCCTTGGTATGTCTATGTTAAACTATGGAGATTATTATTATTACAACGGCAAATGGATACAAAGCCTTCAGCCGTCACGGAATGCTAATCCGGACTTGAAATGGGAAGAGAAGCATGAGACTAATTTAGGTCTTGACTTTAGTATTTTGGATAGTAGAATTAGTGGTAGTATTGATCTTTATGATCGTCAGATCAAAGGCTTGCTTTATGATTATTCGGTTCCTTCTCCTCCGAATTTATATACTACAACTCGTGCTAATGTGGGCAAAATGAGTAATAAAGGAATTGAAGTATTGGTGAATGTGGTTCCACTTAAAACTAAAAGCATCAATTGGAATTCAACGGTGACCTTCTCAACAAATACAAATAAGTTGATTAATCTTTCAAATGATTTGTATCAAACTTCAAGTGACTATTTTGTAACAGGTTGGATTCAGGAACCGGTTAAGACTGAATCGCATATTGTTAAAGTCGGAGATCCTATTGGCCAAATTTATGGATTTAAAGTTGTTGATGTTGATGATAGTGGCAAATGGATTTATGAAGACAAAGATGGAAATCATGTAGGATATGATGATTTTACTCATTCGGCAGAAGATAAGAAAGTGATTGGCAATGGGCTTCCTAAATATTATGTAGGATGGAATAATAGTGTACGCTACAAAAACTGGGACTTATCGGTTTCCATGCGTGGTGCTTTCGGTTTTCAGATTATTAACAGCGCTCGTATGTTCTATGAAAATTTGAGCCGTTCGGATTGGAACCGTCTGAAGTCAGCTTATGATCCTGTATTTGGTAAAGTACGTCTAAATTCACTCTGTTCGGAAGAGTTCAATAGTTATTATGTAGAAAATGGCGACTATTGGAAAATTGATAACATCACCTTGGGATATAGCTTCAGTAAGCTTGGAAAGTACATTAAAAATCTTCGGTTATATGCATCCTCTCAGAATGTACTTACTATTACGGGCTATAAGGGTACTGATCCAGAAGTTTCTGTTTCAGGTTTGAATCCGGGTTATGATGATCGTGATCAATATCCTCATGTTCGCTCTTATACAGTGGGTGCAAGTATTACTTTCTAACTTTTAAATCAATGAATATGAAAACAAAAATATTAGCTTTGGGGCTGGCATTAGCCTTTTTTGTATGTCAGAGCTGTACGAAATTGGAGGATCAAAGTTATCATGATATTCTCGCTGATCAATTTGAACCAACAGGTGACGATTTAGGAGCTTTGTTAGGTGCTGCTTATGTACCTTGGCGTCAGACTCTGTTGTTATGGAATGGGGTTGCACGAGCTCAGATGTTATCAGCAGATGAAGATGTTCTTCCTGCTCGTCCGAATGGTTGGGTTGATGGTGGCATTTATAAACGTATGCACCAACATAAGTGGACATCTGAAGATGATATGTGTATTCAGTCATGGAACCGTACTTACGTTGGTATTACAGCTTGCAATCGTGTTCTTTATCAGATTGAATCGGGACAAATAAGTATCCCTGATGAGCAGGAAACGATTGTTTCAGAACTTAAAGTTCTTCGTGCTTCTTATTACTATATCTTGGTTGATTTGTTTGGTAATGTTCCTTTAATTACTGATTTTGATGTTCCTGATGGCTACTTGCCTGAGCAGAATACTCGTCAGGAGGTTTATGAATTTATTATCAAAGAAATTACAGATAATATTGATAATTTGAGTGAAGAAGTTAATACTGAATATTATGGACGTTTCAATAAATGGGCAGCATATTCTCTATTGGCCAAAATGTATTTAAATTCCGAGATATTCTCTGATGGTAATTATTCCGAGTTTCAAAAGTGCATTGATGCTTGTGATAAGATTATTGAATGTGGTGAATATGAGTTAGAAGCTAAGCAAAGCAGTGTGTTTATAACAGAGAATGAAAATTCGAAAGAGATTATTTTTGCGCTACCGTTTGATGCGACTTATGTGACTGATTGGAATGCTTTTGATTTTCATATGTACACTTTGCAATCTGAGAATCAGGCTACTTATAATTTCGAAAGTTCTCCCTGGGGTGGTGTTTGTTGCACTCCTCAATATATAAGCTCTTTTGATTCGGAAGATGCCCGTTTGGCAGACTGTTTTATTCAAGGGCAACAATATACAGCTTCAGGAGATTCATTGTTTTGTACAATGGGAAATGATGCCGGCGCACCTTTAAACTATATTAATGAGGTGCCAAGCATTGATAATTCCCAAGAATATCATGGATTTCGATGGGGTAAGTTTGAATATGCTATGGGTATAAACAATCGCCTAAGTAATGATTGGCCGTTGTTTCGTTATGCTGATATCTTATTAATGAAAGCGGAAGCGCTGCTTCGTTTGGGTGAGGCTGATGAAGCTGCCACATTAGTTACTGAGGTTCGTCAACGTAACTTTAAAAATAATCCAGAGAAGGCAATTGTTACCGGTGAGCAATTACTGGAGGGCAGCTCTTATGATTATGGACGTCGTGACAATTTGGTTACTGAAACTTATGAAGGGGGAGCTGACATTAAATATGGTCGTTTTTTGGATGAGCTTGGTTGGGAGTTCACTCAAGAGGCTCGTCGTCGTCAAGATATGATTCGTTTTGATGTATTTACAACTAAGTCATGGTTTTCTCACAGTAAAAGCGAAAGTTATCGCAATCTGTATCCAATTCCAGAGAGTGCTTTGCTAACAAATTCAAATCTTAAACAGAATTCAGGCTATTAGTCTTTGTTCTTTTAGGGTGTAAAATATTGAACTTATTTGGTTGTCGATAACTTTTGTGTTATCGACAACTCTTTTCACTTTGATATTTCTTGTACTACTGATTAGTCTTATCTTTGCAACACTTGATTAATAATTTTAAATACAATACTTATGGGAAAAATATTTTTTTCGTTTTTGCTCTTATCAATCGGCTTTTTACCGATAGGTGCTCAAACCTTTGAACGGACAGATTTGGGTATAAAGGCAAAAATGCAATCGATGAATCTGGAAGTACAATTCTTTTCTCCGGGGATAGTGAGAGTTTATCGAACTCCGGAAGGCGTTGTTGCGAATAAGAGTAGTTTGTCGGTGACCAAACAGCCTGAAGCGGTTGAATTGCAAATAAATAAGAAAGGTGATATTGTTGTTCTAAGCTCATCGGTGCTTACGACTTATGTGAATCTCCTTACCGGAAAGGTTTCTTTCCGTAATGCACAGGATGCTCCTCTTTTTACAGAGAAAGATTATGGTGCGCAATTTACGTCAATCTCTGATGCCGGTACTGCTACATATTCTGTTCGTCAAGCATTCATGCTCGATAAAGATGAGGTTATTTATGGACTGGGGCAGCATCAGGCAGGAAAGATGAATCAACGTAATCAAAAAATATATCTTCGCCAGTCAAATATGAATGTCTGCATACCATTGGTTGTTTCAGTAAAAGGCTACGGTGTCTTTTGGGACAATTATTCGCCTACAACTTTTACTGATAACCCTCAGGAGATGGCTTTTGATTCAGAAGTCGGAACGAATTCCGATTATTATTTTCTTTATGGCGGAGGTATGGAGGAAGTCGTAGGCCAATTACGTGACCTCACAGGAAAGGCTCCTATGCTTCCTTTATGGGCTTATGGTTTCTTCCAGTCGCGCGAACGGTACAAGAACCAGAAAGAGCCGGTGGAGGTTATTGCTAGATATCGTGAACTGGGCATACCCATTGATTGCGTTATTCAGGATTGGCGGTATTGGGGGCAAGATAGTTGTTGGAATGCAATGTCTTTTGATTCTATCACTTATCCCGATCCTCAGGGAATGGTTGATAAAGTGCATGCTATGCATGCTAAAATAATGATTGTTTCATGGCCGGGATTTGGTCCGAATACTGCTCAGTACAAGGAACTTAAATCAAAGAATATGCTGATCAACTTTGATACTTGGCCACCGGAATCAGGAACCAAACCTTATGACCCTTATAATCCGGTCGCTCGGGATATTTATTGGAAATACCTTAATAAGGGAGTTTTTGCAAAAGGTTTTGATGGCTGGTGGCTGGATTCTACCGAACCGGATCACATCAACATGAAAGAGAGCGACTTTGATCAACCCACTTACATGGGTACTTTTCGTAGTGTGCGTAATGCTTTCCCTTTAATGACAGTTGGTGGAGTTTATACTCATCAGCGAGCTACAACCTCTGATAAACGTGTTTGTATCCTCACTCGTTCAGCCTTTGCGGGTCAGCAGCGCTATGCCGCTAATACATGGAGCGGTGATATAGAGTCTTCCTGGGAGGCACTTAAACGACAAATACCTGCAGGATTAAACTTCTCGCTTTGTGGTATTCCTTATTGGAATACGGATATAGGAGGTTTCTTTGCCGGGAGATGGAATAAAGGTGGTGGTGCAAAGAACCCTGAATTTCAGGAACTGTATGTACGTTGGATGCAGTTTGGCACATTCTCACCTATGATGCGTTCGCATGGAACAGATATTCCTCGTGAGATCTATCAATTTGGACAGAAAGGCGATTGGGCGTTTGATGCTCAGGAGAAATTTCTCAATTTACGCTATAGCTTGCTACCTTATATCTATGCTACAGCTTGGAATGTGACTCATAACTCCGGTTCTTTTATGCGTGCGTTGGCACTTGACTTCTCCACCGATAAGAAAGTGTACGACATAGCTGACGAATACATGTTTGGCAGTTCTTTTTTAGTTGCTCCCGTTACAGAACAAGGGGCTAAAAATCGCTCAATCTATTTGCCTGCAAATACGGTTTGGTACGACTTCTGGACCAATCAGAAATATGATGGCGGACAGACTGTAAAGCGTGATGCTCCCATAGATATCCTGCCACTATACGTAAAAGCCGGAGCGATATTACCTTGGGGACCTAAAGTGCAATATGCCGCAGAAAAAAAATGGGATGCATTGGAAATACGTGTCTATAGAGGTGCTGACGGCTCATTCACTCTTTACGAAGATGAAAAAGATAATTATAATTACGAGAATGGTGCCTATTCGGAGATTTCCATGAAATGGAATGATCGGAGTCAGACGTTGACAATTGATGATCGTAAAGGAAGTTTCGAAGGCATGTTGAAGAAACGGACTTTTAAGATTGTGTGGATGGATTCTGTTCAATCAGCTAAGAATAGTAAGGTCGTATCATATAGCGGAAAAAGAATAAATGTAAAGTTATAATAGATTAATAAAGACGATTCGAGGTTTATTTTGCAGAATATTTAAGATAAAAGAAATGATGAATACAAATAGTACTAAAGCACTACTTATTTTGTTTTTGATTTTAGGTCAATGTCTTCCGGTTAAGGGGCAAGCGAAAGAGATTCCTCGTCAGGTAGAGGTATTCCCACTGTCAGAAGTCCGCCTTCTGGATGGTCCCTTTAAACATGCTGAAGATTTGGATATTCAATATCTGCTAGAGCTGACTGCTGACCGGTTATTAGCACCCTATTTAAAAGAAGCGGGACTTACTCCTAAGGCAGATAATTATACTAATTGGGAAAATACGGGTTTAGATGGACACATTGGGGGGCATTATCTTTCTGCTCTTGCACAGATGTATGCATCTACGGGCGATACTCGTATAAAAGAACTACTCGATTATGTACTAAGCGAATTACAGCGTTGCCAGGATGCATCCGGCGATGGATATCTTTGTGGAGTTCCAGGAGGCAAAACCATGTGGCAGGAAATTGCAAGGGGGGATATACGAGCTTCTTCTTTTGGGCTGAATGATAAATGGGTGCCTCTATATAACATTCATAAAATTTATGCCGGTTTATACAATACATACCTCTATACAGGAAGCGTTCAGGCTCGTACAATGTTGATCAAGCTGTCGGACTGGATGTACAATGTTGTTTCAGGTTTAAGCGATGAGCAGATGCAAGATATGCTTCGCAGTGAACATGGTGGGTTGAATGAGGTGTTTGCGGACGTTGCCGCCATGACAGGTAATACTAAATATTTGAAACTAGCACATTGTTTTTCTCATAATTTCATTTTGCAACCCCTGTTGCAACAAAAAGATCAATTAACGGGATTGCATGCCAATACTCAGATTCCGAAAATTATTGGTTTTGAACGTATTGCTGAAGTCGAAGGCAATGAAGCATGGCATAGAGCGGCCTCTTTCTTTTGGGAAACGGTGGTTAAGAATCGTTCGATAAGTATTGGTGGAAATAGTGTTAGGGAACATTTCCATCCGGCAGATGATTTTTCTTCAATGATGCATGATGTTCAAGGTCCTGAAACGTGCAATACTTATAATATGCTACGTCTTACTCAATTGCTGTATCAGGTCAACGCAGATTCGAAATACATGGATTACTACGAAAGGGCGCTTTACAATCATATACTTTCCACTCAGAACCCGGAAACTGGTGGCCTAGTCTATTTTACTCCAATGCGCTCGGGGCACTATCGGGTTTACTCTCAACCTCAAACTAGTTTTTGGTGCTGTGTGGGCTCCGGTTTGGAGAATCAGGCAAAATACGGAGAGATGATTTATGCGCATAGTGGTAAAAATGTGTATGTGAACCTTTTCATACCATCGCAATTAAATTGGAGCGAACAAAAATTAGAGATTATCCAGAAGACTAGCTTCCCTGATCAATCCTCTACGGAATTATGGATAAATCCGGTGAAGGAGAGTTCTTTTACGCTCTATTTACGTGCTCCACAATGGGTCAAAGGTGCATGTACATTGTCCGTAAACGGTAAAAGCCAGAAGGTTGCAGTAAACAAAGAAGGATATATAGCTATTGTTCGCAAATGGAAAAAGGGAGATTGCGTTCGCCTGGAATTACCCATGTCTATCTCTGTAGAGGCTTTGCCCGATCGCTCATCTTATTATTCTATTTTGTACGGGCCGATAGTGCTTGCCGCAAAAACGGGAACGAGCAATATGCAGGGATTGTTTGCAGATGATAGCAGAGGCGGGCATATTGCTTCGGGCCCTCAACTTCCATTGGCAAAAATGCCTGTTTTTGTGGGCACTCCGGAAAACCTTGCTTCGAATGTTAAAGCTATTGATGGAAAGCCATTGACTTTTACTTTAAGCGGTTTATATCCTGATAATTTCAATGGAATGGAACTCATTCCGTTTTATCGATTGCACGAATCCCGTTACATGGCTTACTGGTTCTTAACGTCGAAAGAAGATTTGTTGAAGCAACAGGCTCTGCTTGCCGAGCAAGAGCACAAACAGATGGCGCTTGATTCAATTACGATCGATCGAGTCATTTGCGGAGAACAACAACCTGAGTCCGATCATTTTATTCAATCAGAACAGTCGCAAATCGGATTTTCCGAGGATCTTCATTGGCGTGATGCCAAGGGATGGTTTAGCTATCAGATGAAACAGAAAGCATCAACTCCTGCGTGTTTGTATATAGCATATAGTGGTGAAGAAAAATTGCGTGGTTGCAGCATCTGGGTAAATGGGCAGCAACTGTTTGAACTAAAAACCGCAGGGAATAAGAAAGGAGCTCAAACAGTTTCATTTCCTATTCCGGAGAGTGAAAAAGGTGCTTCGCAGTTAACGATAAAGCTTGAAACTTCTTCTTCTGGCGTTGCAACGCCCAGAATCTATGAAGTTCGAATTCTTCTCAAAGCACCTGCAGATTGTGAAAACAAGTAACTTTTCCTACTAAATAGAACCATAATTCGACTTTTCTTTGGACAGAATATGTGTATATTTGCAAGGTTCGTAAAATCCGATAACATGCAAAAACGCAATTCTGTCCTTATTATTATATGGTTGGCTCTTCTATTGGCGACGGCACTTCCTATTCGCTCCGAAAATAGCGATATTATTAATCGTCTTAAATTCAAATCGCTGTCAACGATTAATGGCTTACCTACCAATGAAGTTAGACGGTTGTATCAAGACAAAGATGGATACATCTGGATTGCCACGACCAGTGGACTATGTTTGTATGATGCCTATCAGGTTAAAATCTATAAGTCAAATCTATACACTCCTAATCTTCTTAGTAACAACAACATTAGATGTTTGTCCGAAGACAATAGCCATAATCTTTGGATCGGTACAAATAATGGCGTTAATATCTTGAATAAACCAACAGGGAAAATTCGCCAGATTGTAGATGGCCGTTTCTATAATAATGTGGTTAATACCGTTGTAACTACTCGTAGTGGGCTAACATTTATAGGTACGGAAAAAGAGCTTTTTCGTTATGACTCAAATTTGGACTCATGCATTGTTTGTCAGCCTGATAAAGAGAACTCCCGGTTGTATAATGTTCAACACTTATTTGAGGACTCCCGTAATCAACTTTGGATAGCGACAAGCTATGGCCTTTTTCGCTATGATCCGGCAAAGGATCGGTATTACACCTATTCACTTCCCTCTGCTCATTTTGTTTTTGAAGACAGTAAACATCGAATTTGGGTTGGAACTTTTGGCTCAGGGCTTTATTTATTGGAAAATGCTTATAATCCTCAGAAAGTTGTATGGCATAAGTTTGAGCATAAAGCGGGTAACCCAAATAGTTTGGGAGATAATGTGATATATGCTATAGAAGAAGATTTAAACACAAAAAGCTTATGGATAGGCACGCGTAGCGGACTGAGTATTCTGAGCTATCACACCTCAGAAACAAATATTATCAATTACCAACCGGGACGTAATTCTGCTTTCTTCTCTTTTAATGAAGTAAACGCTATCATTAGAGATAAACAAGGAATTATGTGGTTAGGAATGTTGGGCGGTGGTGTCGGGTATGTTTCTACTAGTAAATCAATGTTTCAGTTAGATGTTTTGCAAGATGTAAAAGAAAGTCTTTCATCGAATGCAGTAAGAAGTATTCTTGTCGATAATAAGGGAATGCTTTGGGTGGGAATAGGGAGCTATGGATTTATTGTTAAAGACCTGAAGACAGGGAAATGGATTCATTATAAAAAGCATCCGGATTTTGCAAAGCTTCAAGATCTTCCTACTATTAATACCATGATGCAATCTGATTATGACAGCAAAATATGGCTAGGGACTTTTAGTTCCGGTATTTATATTTATGACGAGAGTAAGCGCATTGGAGAGCGTGTAAGTCGTATTTCGCAGTTTACTCACGAGTGGTTACCTAGCTCTTGCATCTATGGCATAAAAGAAGATTCATCCCGCAACCATTGGATTGCCACCAGATCTGGTTTGGCTTTATTGACATCGAAGAATAAAGGTTATAATTTAACTCAGAACAGGTTTCCAAGCTTTTTCTATTGTGTAGAGCAAGATAATGAAGGATATATATGGGCTGGCAGTGGAAGCTATGGAGCGATTCGAATTTCTCACGCTAAAAATCTCCCGGAAAGTATAATTTACAGAGAGTATTCCCCTAGAAACGGTAAACTGAATTGCTCTGATGTTCAATGTATCTTTCAAGATAGCAAGAATCGGCTTTGGCTTGGAACGGATGGCGGGGGTCTTAATTTGTATGATAAGGAAAAAGATCGCTTTGTTGCTGTTAGTTCTCTACTCAATATTCCCGGAGATGGTGTTTTTTCTATTCAAGAAGATAATTTGGGCAATTTGTGGATGGGAACTAATGCAGGTCTTATAAAGCTTTCCATTCAAAATGGTGTTGATTCAGGGAGTTATAGACTTTACACTACAGAATTTGGTCTTCAGGGAAACATTTTTTTGCGTGGGGCCTCTTCTAAATCGAAAGGGGGAGAACTTTTCTTTGGAGGCCATAACGGCTATAACTATTTTTATCCTGCTTCAATAAAAGACAATGCCATCGATTTACCCATTGTGATTACTGATATAAAGATCTATAATCAATCTTGGAATTCATTTGATGAACAGACTCAAAGCTCCGTTTCGGCATATTCTCCCGGATATACACATGAAATCACTTTGAAGTACGATCAAAATAATTTTAGCATTGAATTTGCCGCATTAAATTATATGGCGCCTATGCAGTGTTTATATGCTTATCGCCTGAAAGGCTTTGATAAAAAGTGGCAATATGCGGATGCATCAAGAAGATTTGCTTATTACAATAATCTGGATGCGGGAACTTATGAGTTTGAGTTAAAGGCATCTAATGAAGGTGGGCTCTGGAGTGTGCCCTTATGCTTGAAAGTTGTTGTTTTGCCTCCTCCTTGGGAGACCTGGTGGGCATATACTCTTTATTTTATAGCTTTAGTATTGATCGTTTATTATCTTTATCGGGTAGCTAGAAACCGTGTCATTCTGAAGAATCAATTGCATCTTAAAGAGTTGGAACAATCAAAAGCTGAAGAATTGAACCATGCTAAATTGCAGTTCTTTACCAACATTACGCACGAGTTGCTTACCCCGCTGACCATTATTTCGGCAACAGTTGATGAACTAAAGCTACAGGCTCCACAGCACGATGATCTCTATGCTGTGATGGGCAATAATGTTCGTCGCCTGATTCGCTTATTACAACAGATCTTGGAATTTCGTAAAGCTGAAGCCGGAAACTTAAAGCTGAAGGTATCGCCCGGAGATGTGACTGCTTTTGTTAGAAGAGAAGCTGAAAGTTTCCTGCCTTTAGTAAAGAAGCGGAAACTGCATTTTTCCGTGCTGTGTGATCCGGAATCCATTGTGGGTTATTTTGATCCGGATAAACTCGATAAGATTTTCTACAACCTCTTGTCAAACTCAGCCAAGTACAATAATGAAGGAGGCTTTGTACAGGTTAACTTGTCTTATGCCGACAATAAAGATTATATCTTACTTCGGATCAGGGATAATGGAAAAGGTATCTCCGAAGCGGGTAAAAAGGACTTGTTCAAGCGTTTTTACGAAGGTGATTATCGTAAGTTCAACACCATTGGCACAGGCATCGGTCTCTCTCTGACTAAGGATCTTGTGGAGTTGCACGGAGGAAATATCTCTGTGGAGAGTGAGCTGGAGAAAGGTACAACATTCTCTGTAACCTTACCCATAGATCGTTCCTATTTCAAAGAAGAAGAAATAGATGAAGAAACAATGCCTGCCCAGAAGATTGTTTCGGGAGTTGAACAGGATCTGACAGAAACAAACAACACTCACGACATTAAGGCGCATTCTATCTTGGTGCTCGAAGACAATCTGGATCTACTGCAACTCATGGTGAAATTGTTAGGTCGCGAATACAATGTATTTACGGGAGCCAATGGGAAAGAAGGCATAGAAGTGATAGAGAATGAAGATATTGACCTCGTTGTATCCGATATCATGATGCCCGAGATGGATGGCATCGAACTCTGTCAATTCGTAAAAAGCAAACTCGAATTCAGTCACATCCCCGTTATTCTGCTTACAGCCAAGAATACCGAAGAAGACCGTGCCGAGGCTTATGAATCGGGTGCCGATGGATTTATCAGTAAACCGTTTAATTTGACGGTACTCCATGCCCGCATCAAGAACTTGCTCAAATATAAAGAACGCATGGCACGCGATTTCAAAAATCAATTGGTGTTCGAGGTGAAAAATCTTAATTATACTAGTCTCGATGAGGAATTCATGCAGCATGCCATTGACTGTGTCAATAAGCACCTTGATGACCCTGATTTTGATCAGCTCCAATTTATTGAAGAGATGGGAACAAGCAAATCGACTCTTTATAAAAAGTTGAAGTCTCTCACAGGCCTTAATACTTCTGCTTTTATTCGCAATATCCGCCTGAAAGCTGCCTGCCGGATTATGGAAGAAAAGCGCTCCATCCGTGTATCCGAGCTGGCATACGCTGTAGGCTTTAACGATCCGAAGTATTTCAGTTCCTGTTTCAAGAAAGAATTCAATATGCTACCTACTGAGTATATCGAACGTTTTCTTCCTGAAAACCACCTCCCATAAAAAACACGTTTTACTATCACATCTATCACAAAAAGCGCTGAAACCTCTTACTATAAGTGTTTGTAGAGTGTGATAGTAAAATATGTCTACCACACTTTTGGCTATTTTACTCTCACTTTTGGCCTTTTACTCTCACACTTCACCCGAATTTCTTCTCTTTTTACTCAAAAGTTCCCTGATTGATATGCATTTAGAGCTCGACAAACATCCACTTTTCTCTGATCAGAAATGCGTTGCACTTGTGCTCATCACACTACTATTATTGGCAATTGGCACGAGTAATAAGTTCACGAAGCGGTATCTGTTTTACACTTCACACGTGTAGTCTCTACAGACTACATGCATGAATCGTAGAGATTACACGTGTGGAGTGTAGAGATCATGCCCGTGAAGCGAAGAGCTAAAACTATTTTCTTCTGTTAATAGTGCTTTGATGAGAATTTAGATAAGCTATCTGCGAAATTAATTGTTAATCGTTCCTTATGCAAACATAAGCTGACCGATACAAAGTGTATGTCTTCTAAATACTTTGTGCATTAACTTCTTCTTCTTCAACTTATTTGCTCTTTTTTCCCTCCTCTTGAGGTCGAATTATAATTCAAAAAGGAAGAATAACGCAAATTCTCCCTTTTGTAGTCATTAGTAGTGTTTAATATTGTATCGTATCGTTAATTTTGATCCGTTAATTAAATAGTAATGTTTAATCTTAAAAGTTTAACTAATGAAAAAACAAAAAAGTATTTGTGCGCTTGGTAGGGCAATAACTACCTTACTGATTAGTTTAAGCCTTCTCTTTATGAGTGCGCAGTGGATAACTGCTCAAACTCAGCAGAAAATTTTAGTGACAGGAAAGGTTAGTGATAGTATTGGTGAAGCTGTCATTGGTGCTAGCGTAATAGAAAAAGGTACTTCTATTGGTACTATTACCGATATTGAAGGTAATTTCTCTTTGTCTGTATCTGCGGGTGCTATTCTTCAGATTTCTTATATTGGTTATGTAAGTCAGGATGTTAAAGCAATATCAGGGAAAGTTATTCCTATCGTCTTGAAAGAAGATGCTAAAATTCTGGATGAAGTAGTCGTTGTAGGATATGGTACTATGCAACGCAAGAATTTTACAGGTTCTATTTCTACTGTAAAAGCGGCGGATTCTCCACTTGCTTTGATGCCAAGTTCTAACGCAATGGATCTTCTTCGTGGTACGGCAACAGGTATTACTGTTTCTCAGCAACAAGGTGCAGGGCAAAGTCCTTCACTTTTAGTTCGTGGACAGAAATCCGTGAACGGAGGTAGTGACCCGTTGATTGTTATGGATGGTGTTATTTATATGGGCAGCTTTAGAGATATTGATCCAAGTAATATTGAAAGTATGAGTGTGCTGAAAGATGCAACTTCTTTGGCCGCATACGGATCTCAGGCTGCAAATGGGGTAGTCATGATTACGACTAAAAAAGGAAAAGTAGGTAAACCGGTTATTAATTTCAATTCTTCACTGGCTATTTCAACGATTGCTAATAAAACTGAAGTTTTGAGTCCGGAAAGATATCTTGCAAAGATCAACTCTTTGCAAGGACTTGCTGAAGATGCTGACCCTTCCACTTGGATGACAGATTTTGAATATGAGAATTACCAAGCGGGGAAAACTACTGATTGGATGGATTATATCAGTCGTACCGGTGCTATGCAAAATTATTCTACATCAGTATCGGGTGCCACTGAAAAGGTTAACTATTTTTTATCTGGATCATTTACTGATCAGCAGGGGGTGACCAAAGGTGATGATTATAAGCGCAATGCGCTTACTGCTCGTTTGCAAAGTGATATCACAGACTGGTTACAAGTAGGTGGCCAGGCAAATTATACGTATAATAATTATTCGGGTGCAACTCTTGGTAGCGGCCAGATTTATCAGGCTATTCGTCTATCTCCTTATGGACGCACTACCCGCCCAAGTGGGGGAATCGAAAAATATCCTCGCGAAGAAGGTATTTATATGATTAACCCATTATGGAATGTGGAAAGTGGAACTATAGATGATTATGATACTTATGCAACAACAGCATTGAAAGGGCATCTATTGGTGAAATGTCCTTGGATTAAAGGATTAAGTTATCGTTTTAATGCTTCATATGCTGTTGAACATGTTGATCGTGACTATTTTACTCATGAAGGTTACTATGTAGCAGAAGGTAGTAGTGAGGACCGTTATTCAACGAGTGCTATTTCTGCTTATTTGAGCCAAGCTAATGGCTATAGTGCAAGAACGAAAAATACATCATGGGTAATAGATAATATTATTAATTATAATCATCAATTTGGCAAACATTATGTTGATGTTACAGGTGTTTATACTCGAGATTCTAAAATCTATGATTTTAGAAAAATGACAGGCTCCGATTTTTCTGCTTTGGGAAATACTACTTTGGGTGCATATGGGCTGAACTATGCTGCAACGCAGAAAATAACAACTCGGGATGATATTAATGATACATCTGTTGGTTACTCTAAGCACAACGACATTGGATACTTGGCAAGATTAACTTATAACTATAATGATACTTATCATTTAAGTGCTTCAATTCGTCGTGATGGTTCTTCGGTATTTGGTACAAATAACAAATGGGGTAATTTCCCTGCTGTAGGTGTCGCTTGGACTGTTTCTAATGAAGCATTTATGGAGAAAGTTCCGGTTATCAACTATTTAAAAGTAAAAGCATCTTGGGGTAAAAATGGTAATCAAGCATTAGACCCTTATCAGACTTTGTCTACTATAGCATTGGGACAAAGTGGTGGTTATAACTATCCATTTGGAAATACTTCAACTGTGAGTTGGGGACAACGTATTAGTTCTCTTGGTAATGCTGATCTTGGTTGGGAAACAACAGAAGCTATTAATTATGGTTTTGATATGGGTTTGCTCAACGATCGTCTGCATATAGAGTTTGATGGCTATTTTTCTAAAACAACTGATCAGATATTTAATCGTACAGTGCCGGTAATGGGTAATGGCATTACCAGCATGAAGGCAACAATGGGTCAAGTTAATAACTGGGGTATCGAAACAACAATTAGCAGTACGAATATCAAAATAAAAGATTTTGAATGGAATTCGGCTTTAACATTCTATATGAATCGTAATAAGTTGAAAGAACTCTATGGTGACGGGAATGATGATATCTCAAATAGTTTGTTTCTCGGAAAATCTTTAGGTGCCATCTATGGTTATAAGGCTATTGGCATTGTTCAGGAAAGTGATACTGAGTATATGACTGCAAATAGTGCTGTTGCCGGTGATGTGAAGTTTGCAAATATAGATGAGAGTGAAGATGGTAAGATCACATCTGACGACCGTACGATTCTTGGCTATAAAAAAGAAAACTTCCGTATGAGTTTATCAAATACTCTTAAATATAAGAATTTTGAACTTTATTTCTTATTTACCGGTGTATTTGGTGGCAATGGATATGGTCGTGCTACTAATATCTATGCTTATCGTACTGCTAGTGATGTTGTGTTTGACAATAACCTTAATCACGGATGGTGGACGTCAGAGAACCAAAGTAATAAATATCCTCGTGTAGCTTATAGTGATAGCCGTTATACTCCGACTCAAGATTATGGATTTGTTCGTCTACAAGACTTAAGTCTTTCATATAGTTTCAATCAACCGTGGGTGAAGAATCTTCGTATTAACGGCCTGAAAGTATATGCGGCTGCTAAGAATCTATTTACTTTCACGGGATGGGATGGCGGAGATCCTGAAATTCAGCAAACTCTTGGTAGTGGATATAGTTATGGTTACCCATTGGCAACTTCATATTCATTTGGTGTAAACTTAACCTTTTAATTTAAGCTAAAATTAAGAATGATGAAAACAAAAAAATATATAATTGTAGCTTTAGCTACCATGATGTTAGGCGCAGCTAGCTGTAATGATGATGAGTTTTTAACGGAAAATCCAAAGACACTGTACACGATTGAAAATTCTTTCAATACTACAGATCAAGTAGAAGCTGCTGTTACGAATTTATATCTTCATATTCGTTATTGGTTTACCATTGATAACTTTATGAAGGGATTAGGTACGGATGTTCTGGATACTCCTCAGTGGAGATCAAGTGGTAATGGTTATTCCAACTTTTCTACTTGGTCCACATCTTATGGATCTACGGCAAATATATACACAGCATATTATCAGTTAGTTAGTTATGCAAATATGGCCATTTATGGCGCCAAATTAGAAACTTTGACTTGGGATAGTGATGATGCTAAAAATAGTGCTATCGGTCAATCTTTGTTTTTTCGCGGTTTCGCATATTTAACTCTTGGAGAGTTATTTGGCGGTGTTCCATTGGTGGATCAAGTTTATGAAACAGTGAAGTTGGATTTCGTTCGTTCTACACGTGAAGAAACTTATAAATTTGCGATTGCTGACCTTGAAGCAGCAGCAGCAGCATTGCCTGATTACCCTGAAGAAGCCGGACGTGTAGCTAAAGGGGCAGCTTATCACTATCTGGCTGAGGCTTATCTGGCTTTAGCTACTGAATTAGATAATGATGAAACGTATCTTCAGAAGTCTGTAGATGCAGCTAGTAGTGCTATGGCGTTACATTCTCTGATGACTAGTCGCTTTGGTACTCGTGCTGCTCCAACTGGTGGAACCGCAATGAATGGCGTTGATGCATACTATGCGAATGGTGATGTTTTCTTTGACCTTTTTCAACGTGGAAATTTAGATTATAGTGAAGGTAATACAGAGGCTTTATGGACACTCCAAAACGACTATACTGTCTATCATGAATATGGAGGTGATAACTACTTGGCGTATCCTCGTAATTTTGGTCCGGTTATGCGTAATGTATATTGGAAAGATGAGTATAAAGAATCAGGTGCTAATGCTTGTCCTTGGGATGGGAATATTGATGCGACTGCGTATCCGGGATCAAATGTTTGTGCATACCTTGGTGGTCGTACAGTCTCAAGTTGTGCGCCAACTAATTATGTGATTGATGACGTATGGGATGGAGTCTTTGCTGATGATATGCGCAACTCCGAGGCCAATATTCGCCGTGAGTTTATTTGTTTAGATCGTAATCATAGTATGTATGGACAAGTAGTTACTAAAGATATGTTGGCAACAAGCAATCTTGATCGTTACTACCCTGTTTGGACAAAGTTCTCACCAATTGATGACTGGGGATATGAAGATTTAGAGGATGGAGGAAACCGTTCTAATATGTATCGCGATGATTACGCTTGCCGTCTGGGTGAAACTTACTTGCTTCGTGCTGAGGCATATTTGCGTATGGGTAATCTGACTAAAGCTGCTGCAGATATAAATGTATTACGTGAACGCGCACAATGTTCACATCTGGTAACAGAAGATGAGGTTGATTTAAGCTTCATCCTTGATGAACGTGTTCGCGAACTGTTCTTGGAAGAGAGAAGATGGTGTACGTTGCTTCGTATGGGTGGTACAGTTGCTGCGGACCAAATTACGGCCCATTCCTATTATATGGCAGATCATGTATCATATACCGGTAGTATTGACTGGAATCTGTTTCCTTTCCCACAGACTGTAATTGATGCGAACTTGAATGCAGTTCTTGAGCAAAATCCTGGTTGGGAATAAAGGGAAATGAGTGTAAATAGCAGAAATATTTTAATTTTGAGTATTCAATAGGTTATAACTGAGACAGAAGAGTTTGTCTATGGCTTCTGTCTCAGTTTTAAAAAGACTAGTGGTAAAATGAATTTCTTTTTTAGACGTATCTTAGTATTGGCATTGTTGACTCTAATGATGCTTCCTGTAGTTGCTTCTATATCTGAATGCCAATTGGCTTCAGTTGAGGAGCTTGAGAATAAATACGAATTTAATTATGATTCTCATAATTTTGATCAGGGCTTTGTGCGCAATGGAGAATTATGGCCGGATAATAATGGTGAACACATCAATGCTCACGGCGGTGGGATGCTTTATCATGGTGGAAAATATTATTGGTTTGGCGAGCATAAGAGTGCATCGACAAGTAACGCTTTGGTGGGGGTGACTTGTTATTCTTCTACTGATCTGTGTAACTGGACGAACGAAGGAGTGGCACTTGCAGTGTCTGATGATGAGAATAGTGATATTGTAAAGGGTTGCATCATTGAACGACCGAAGGTGATTTATAATGAGAAAACAAAGAAATTTGTGATGTGGTTCCACTTGGAATTGAAAGGCCGAAGCTATGATGCTGCGCGTGCGGCGGTGGCTGTAAGTGATCATGCGGCAGGGCCTTATCGTTTCATTCGTTCTTTCCGTGCTAATCCGGGCGTTTATCCGTTTGATATGCCTGAGAAGATACGGAATATAAAATTTAATCCCGATAACTATAAAGAATGGTGGACTCGCAATTGGTATGATGCGGTGGATAAGGGACTTTTTCTGAAAAGAGATTTAAAAGAGGGACAGATGTCCCGAGATATGACTTTGTTTGTTGACGATGACAGCAAGGCATATCATATTTATTCTTCCGAGGAGAATCTGACTCTTCATATTGCTGAATTGAGTGATGATTATTTGGGCTATACCGGCAAATATATACGTGTGGCACCGGGTGGGCACAATGAGGCTCCAGCTATTTTTAAGAAAGAGGGAACTTATTGGATGATTACTTCGGGCTGTACCGGATGGGAGCCTAATGCCGCTCGCCTTTTCTCTGCTACTTCTATTTGGGGGCCTTGGAAGAAGCATCCTAACCCTTGCATCGGAAAGGACGCAAATATTACATTTGGCGGACAAAGTACATACGTCTTCTCGATACAAGGTGTTCCTAATAATTATATCTTTATGGCCGATATATGGAAACCTAAAAATCCAATTGATGCGCGTTATATTTGGTTGCCTATTCAGTTTGATAAAAATGGAACACCTTCTCTGCAATGGGTGGATGAATGGATACCAAAGGTGAAGAAAAAAATCGAGAAGGAGCCGGATGACCGGACGTATTGGTGTAACTTGATGTATAAAATGGCGGCACCGGTGTTGAGTAATATGAGCGAAGGCAAGTTGCAGCAAAATATGCAGATTGAGGTGAGCCCCACTTGGGATGGACGAGATAAACGCGTAACGTATATGGAGTGTTTCGGCCGACTGATGGCGGGACTTGCTCCCTGGCTTTCTCTGCCGGATGATGATACAGTTGAAGGCGTGCAACGCAAGCAACTTCGCGAATGGGCACTGAAGAGTTATGCTCAATCGGTCGATCCCAATAGTCCGGATTATTTGCTGTGGCGCAAGGAAGGTCAACCGCTGGTGGATGCGGCGTACATTGCGAATAGTTTCCTTCGGGCTTATGATGCGCTTTGGCTACCATTGGACAGTGTGACAAAGCAACGATATATCACTGAATTTAAACTGTTACGCAGAGTGGATCCTCCTTATACGAATTGGTTGCTTTTTTCGGCTACCATCGAATCTTTCTTGATGAAAGCGGGTGCGGGAGCGGATAATTATCGAATTAATTCTGCTTTACGCAAGGTAGAAGAATGGTATGTGGGGGATGGTTGGTATTCTGACGGACCGGATTTTGCTTTCGATTATTATAATAGTTATGTGCTTCATCCCATGTATGTAGAATGCTTGGAAGTAGTGACTGATAAGAAACAAGATTGGATTGCTCCTCGTAAACGCTATGACATGGCAGTGAAGCGTATGCAACGTTTTGGGATGATTCTGGAGCGGTTTATTTCTCCGGAGGGAACCTTCCCTGTCTTCGGCCGCTCAATTACGTACCGTACCGGTGTGCTTCAACCTTTGGCTTTGTTGGCTTTGAGAGGTGAGTTGCCCGAATCTCTTCCTAACGGACAGGTGCGCGCTGCGATGACGGCAGTGATAAAGCGTATATTTGTTTCCAATGCCAACTTTAATGAGAAGGGTTTCTTGAAATTGGGTTTCACTGCTTCACAACCGAACATTGCCGATTGGTACTCCAATAATGGAAGTATGTATCTTGCTTCATTGGCTTTCTTGCCTTTGGGACTTCCGGCTAATCACCCCTTTTGGACGGATGCACCGCAATCGTGGACTTCCAAGAAAGCATGGGGAGGAGAAGATTTTCCAAAAGATCATGCATCTTACGAGAAATAATATATAGTATAAAAAAATGAAGAACCTTACGAAACATTTGCTGTTAGGAATGACATTGTTTGCTTCCGTTAGTAACTTATCGGCTCAGACACCCGATTGGGAAAATCCTTTGGTTTTTGCTGTCAACAAAGAGGCTCCCCGTGCTTCGGCTCTGCCTTATGATAATGAACAGTTGGCCATTAATGATAATTATGAACAGTCACCTTACTATTTGTCGCTTAACGGAACGTGGAAGTTTCGTTGGGCAAAAATTCCGGCTGAGCGTCCGGCTGATTTCTACAAGGAAGAGTATAACACTGGTGATTGGGATAATATAAAAGTTCCAGGCAATTGGGAACTTCAAGGTTATGGCATTCCTATTTATACAAATGTGGCTTATCCTCATCCAAAGAATCCGCCTTACATTCCTCATTCAGACAATCCTGTAGGAAGTTATAAACGTTCGTTCGATTTGCCCCAAACGTGGGATGGGCGCAGGGTGTATTTGCATTTTGAAGCAGGCACATCGGCCATGTATATTTGGGTGAATGGGAGTAAGGTGGGTTACAGTCAGGTAACGAAGAGTCCTGCCGAATTTGATATTACATCGTATGTGAAGCCCGGAAAGAATAGCGTAGCTGTTGAGGTTTATCGTTGGAGCGACGGCTCTTATTTGGAAGATCAGGATTTCTGGCGTTTATCGGGCATTGACAGAAGTGTATACCTTTATAGCACTGCACAAACCCGCATACAAGATTTCTTCGCTACGCCCGATTTGGATCGTTCGTATAAGAATGGTTTGCTGAATGTGGCTGTGACTTTGAAGAATTTTCAAGCGACTGCTGCGATACAAACGGTAGAACTTGCTTTACTTGATAAAGCAGGTAAGAGTGTCTTTCGTGTTTCGAAGAAAGTAGGTGTTTCAGCAAATGGAACGGAGCTGATCAATTTTTTAGAAAAGGTATCGTCTCCTAAACTTTGGAGCAACGAAACGCCCGATTTATATACTTTGCTACTTACATTGAGAGATAAAGAGGGTCGCTTGGTTGAAGTAACTTCTTGCAAAACAGGTTTCAGAAAGGTAGAAATAAAGGATGGACAGTTGATGCTTAACGGAAAGGCATTGCTTGTACACGGAGTAAACCTACATGAACACAATCAATATACGGGTCATTATGTGGAAAAGGCAACGATGCTCGAAGATATTCGCATGATGAAACGCTTCAATATTAATGCTGTGCGGATGAGCCACTATCCACAAAGTCCGCTTTGGTATAAACTGTGCGATGAATACGGTTTGTTGCTTTGTGACGAGGCAAACTTGGAAACTCACGGCATGGGTGCTGAATTGCAGGGGTGGTTTGATAAGAGCAAACATCCTGCTTATTTAGAAGAATGGGCTCCTGCTCATAGAGATCGAATCGTTCGTCTGCTGGAGCGTGATAAGAATCATCCGTCTGTTATTCTTTGGAGCATGGGCAATGAGTGTGGCAACGGACCTGTGTTTCATGAAATGTATAAATGGCTGAAGCAACGTGATCCGTCTCGCCCGGTTCAGTTTGAACAAGCGGGTGAGAATGAGAATACAGACATTGTCTGTCCGATGTATCCCGACATGAATTATATGAAAGAGTATGCGGCTCGCAAGGATGTAAAGCGTCCGTTTATCATGTGCGAATATTCGCATGCGATGGGTAATAGCTCCGGAAACTTTCAGGAGTATTTTGATGTAATTGCTACCAGTAAGCATTTGCAAGGTGGGTTCATCTGGGATTGGGTAGATCAGGGTTTGGCTGCTAAAGATGAGAGTGGACGTTTTTATTGGGGATATGGTGGCGACTTCGGTTCGGCACAGTATCCGAATGAAGAGAACTTTTGTACGAATGGTTTGGTCTTTCCTGATCGGACCCCGCATCCGGGACTGTATGAAGTGAAGAAGGTATATCAAAATATTCTTTTCAAGGCCAAAGAGATAAATAAAGGAGTGATTGCTGTGGAGAATAGATTTCTCTATACCGATTTGAAAGACTATACTTTTAAATGGGAATTGCTCAAAAATGGTGCTGTGATAGATCATGGAACATTCGCTCTTGCTCAGCCTGCCGGTACTACTCGGGAGGTGAAACTGGTACTTCCTGCCATTCAGCCGGAAGAAGGGGCCGAATATTTTCTGAATGTTTTTGCTTACACGAAGTATCCTACTGAGATGGTACCCGCTGCATACGAAGTAGCTCGTGAACAGTTTGCTTTTGCTGCAAACAATTATTTTATGGCTCCTCTAAAAGCGAATAGCAAAGTGGAAATGAAAGACGAAAATAATAACTTAAGTTTTGCGTGTGGTGATGTGGCAATGAACTTTAATAAGCGGAATGGCGAACTCTCGTCGTATCGCTACAAAGATCAATGGTTACTGGGCGGTGCACCTCAACCACAATTCTGGCGCGCTCCGACTGATAATGACTTCGGTAACCGAATGCAGATATTGTGCAATGTTTGGCGCACAGCCGGGATGAACAAACGCCTTAAGTCGATGGATGTGAAGCAGGGCGATGCTCAGGTGGTTATCACGTCTGTTTATTTATTGAGCGACGTTGCCTCGGAGTACACGATGAAATATACGGTTTATGCTGATGGGCGTTTGCAAGTAAATGGCAGTTGGGAGGCCGGAAACAATTCGCTTCCAGAGATTCCGCGTTTTGGTATGCAGTTGAGATTGGGACAAGAATTCAGCAACTTTACCTGGTATGGTCGTGGACCATGGGAAAACTATTCCGACAGAAAAACGTCTAGTTTCATTGGTCAATACACCAATACTGTGGCGGAACAATATGTGGCTTATATACGTCCTCAAGAGAATGGAAATAAAACAGATGTTCGCTGGCTGACGCTGACAAACAAAGAAGGAAAAGGGATCCGTATTGACGGACTTCAACCGCTCAGTGTTAGCGCACTGAATAATCTGCCTGAAGATTTTGATGCCGGATTGACAAAGAGCCAGAGACACATCAATGATATCAATCCTCGTAAAGAAGTGATTCTGCATGTTGACTTGCTTCAACGAGGCGTTGGAGGTGACAATAGTTGGGGAGCTTATCCGCACGAAAAATATTTGCTCAAAGCAAAGAACTATTCGTATGGTTATATCATCAGTCCGGTAGATAAATAATAATACTTTCTCATGATTGATAAAATGAGTACTAAAAAAGCAGGGCTTGCCCTTTTCATCTTTCTTTGTGTATGGACGCATTGTGATGCGCAAACGCTCGTGGAAGTAGGGAAGGGGTACAGCCGTACTTCTGTCAACACGACGGTGTTTCGCAATAACTCGTTGGCTACGCATAAAGGAATTCAATACATTGCCTACTATGACGCAGATAGCTATATGGTAGTAGGTAAACGCAAATTGGGTTCCAAAAAGTGGGAGCTAAAGCGTTCGCAATACAAGGGCAATTGTGCGGATGCTCATAACGTCATTAGCCTGATGGTAGATGGCGATGGATATCTTCATCTTTCATTCGACCATCATGGACAACCTCTAAATTATTGCAAGAGTATAGCCCCCGGCTCTCTGGAGCTGGGTGATAAAATGCCGATGACGGGAGTAGATGAAGCGAATGTTACCTATCCTGAGTTTTATCGATTAGCTGATGGCGACCTGATCTTTGTTTATCGTTCAGGTTCTTCCGGTCGCGGAAATCTGGTGATGAATCGCTATCTGCTGAGTGAAAAACGATGGGCACGAATACAGGATGTACTCATTGATGGTGAGGGTGAACGAAATGCTTATTGGCAACTTTATGTGGATGAGGCCGGAACGATACATCTGTCGTGGGTGTGGCGTGAAACATGGATGGTGGAGACCAATCATGATCTTTGTTATGCTCGCTCACGGGATGGAGGGAAAACGTGGGAAAAATCCGATGGAGAGAAATATGCCCTGCCTATTACTACGGCCAATGCAGAGTATGCTTGCCGCATTCCGCAAAAGAGCGAACTGATTAACCAAACGAGTATGTGCGCCGATAAGAACGGGCACCCATACATTGCCACTTATTGGCGAGATCAGAACAGTCAGGTGCCTCAATACCGACTTGTCTGGTTCGATGGAAAGATTTGGCAGCAGCAGCAAGTATCGCAACGCACCACCCCTTTCAGCCTGAGCGGTGGTGGGACCAAGCGTATACCGATTGCCCGGCCCCGTCTGGTTATCAAACAAGAGAAGAAGCAGAATAAAATATTTTATGTGTTTCGTGACATAGAGCGTGGAGACAAAGTTTCTATGGCCTGTTCCGGTGGATTGGAGACGAACAAATGGACGTTTATGGATCTTACCGATTTTCCGGTAGACGCCTGGGAGCCAAGTTATGACACTGAGCTATGGAAAAGCAAGCAGCAATTGCAACTCTTTGTGCAGCGAACAAGTCAAGGAGATGGAGAGAGAACTACAGAGATGGAGCCTGAAACAGTTTACGTCTTAGAATGCAAACTATAAAAATAAAATGAGATGAAAAATTACTATCTGACTACCTTGTTATTGTGGGTTGTCACATTGGCTACGTATGCACAGAAGCCTTTTTCTTCCCAAGAAACGCTTGATATTATTCATAAAGTGAATAGTTACTGGCAATCGAATCATCCGAAACCGGGAATATCATTCTGGCACAATGCTGCCTATCATACAGGAAATATGGAAGCCTATTTCCTCACGAATAAGCCGGAGTATCTTCAGTATTCCGAGGCATGGGCTGTTCACAATAAATGGAAAGGCGCTAAGTCGAACAATAAAAAAAGATGGAAATATAGTTACGGAGAGATGAATGAATATGTATTGTTCGGCGACTATCAGATCTGTTTTCAAACTTATATTGATCTTTATAATATTTCGCCTGATCCTCAGAAGATTGCTCGTGCCATCGAGGTGATGGAGTATCAGATGAGTACTCCCCGAAAAGATTACTGGTGGTGGGCAGACGGGCTATACATGGTGATGCCGGTAATGACCAAACTCCATAAGTTGACCCATAATCCTCTTTATCTTGAAAAGTTACACGAATATCTGAGCTATTCGGATAGTATCATGTACGATAAGGAGGCCGGCTTATACTACCGGGATGCTAAATATATTTATCCGAAGCACAAAACATCGAATGGAAAGAAAGATTTTTGGGCACGTGGAGATGGATGGGTATTTGCCGGACTGGCAAAGGTTTTGAAGGACTTGCCTGTAACAGATCAATATCGCCAAGAGTATATCTGCCGTTTTCAGACGATGGCCAGGGCAATAGCCGCTTGTCAGCAAGCAGAGGGATATTGGACGCGCAGTATGCTCGATCCGGACTTTGCTCCCGGTCCTGAGACCAGTGGCACAGCCTTTTTCGCTTATGGTTTTCTGTGGGGAATGAATAACGGTTTGCTTGATAAGGCTACTTATCAGCCTGTTGCACTCAAGGCATGGAGTTATCTTAAAGATGTAGCGTTACAGGAGGATGGAAAAGTGGGTTATGTGCAACCTATTGGCGAGAAAGCCATTCCCGGACAAGTGGTCGATGCTAATTCTACGGCCGATTTCGGAGTGGGTGCTTTTCTTTTGGCCGCTTGCGAAATGGTTCGTTTTTATTAAAAAACTGTTAAATAAATATTCTCGATTAAACACTTGCACTTTTCGTTAGTCATAGATTCAGTTGCAACCAAAAGAACAGAATTAGTAATCAATAATTTGAAAACGAAAAGAGTATGAAGAGAATCGCATTTTTAATGGTCGCCCTATTGATGGTAGGCGGCTTGGCAATGGCTCAAGGCCCTCGCAAAGAAGGCAAAATGAAGATGGATCCGAAAGAACGTGCTGAAAAGATGACGGAACGGATGGCTAAAGAGTATTCACTGAATGAAGCACAGAAAAAGCAACTATTGGATGTTAACTTAGCTTTGAACGAAAAGATGGCTAAGAAGGCTGAAGACAAGAAAGCTGAAAAAGAACAGATGCACAAAGAAATGAAAGCGAATCGTGACGCTTATGACGCTCAGTTAAAGAAGATTATGACTAAAGAGCAATATGCATCTTATGTAAAGAATCAGGCAGAGCATCAGAAAAAGATGAAAGACGGAAAAGGTCCCAAGCATGGTGACGCACCAGATGCTGAGTAATAAAAGATATTCATAGGTTAGTTTTTTTTTAGAGTAAAACAACGTTTTTAGTAACAACTTGTATTTTTTTGTAGTTAATGCATTGCGTATACCTGCTTGACAGAACGCAATTGCATTAACTATTTTTTTTGTGCATGGAAGCTTTCTTGAACGTGCACGTTTGTCACGGTCATCGTGCACGAACTGTATGACAAACGTACATGATTAAATTGGGCTCTTTTCTTGTGTATTTCTTTCTCTTTTTGTTTCTTTGCCGAACGTTATTTAGGAAAACTCAACATGAAAAAGCTTATTTATTTGCAACTTCTACTGATTGCTATGGCAGGCGCGGCCTGTTCAGGAAAGAAAGAAAATCAAAGTGAAGATAGGCAAGTGTTGCTGAAAGACAGCACTGATGCTCAAGGATTGCAACGCATGCAAATATCCAAGAGTGAGAAAGATATTCAGTATAAAGGAAAAGATTATCACATCTTTCTTTTGCGTACACCCAGTGATTCTCTTCCTCATGTGGCCAGTGATCAGGGAGATGTTTATCTCGACAATCAGATTGTGCTGAAGTTGACTCGTGGAGGCGAACATGTATTCAGTAAAACATTTACAAAGAAAAGCTTCTCTTCTGTTGTTGACGAGGCATTTCTTGCCAAATCGATTTTGGAAGGCATGGTATACGACAAAACAACGCCACAAGGAATTGTTCTTGCTGCCAGTATCTCTTATCCTCAAACCGATTTGTATGTTCCTGTTTCTATCACGATCACAGCTGATGGTCGGATGTCTATGCAAAAGGAAGAACTGATGGAGGATGCATACGCTGAAGATAGCATCTGATTTCGCACTACATCTGCGTATAGTCCTTGGCCAATCCGCCTTCGCTGGTTTCTTTGTAGAGCGAAGGTAGGTCGTGCCCGGTTTGCTTCATCACTTGCACCACTTTGTCGAACGATACCCGATGGATGCCGTCGGTGAATGAAGCATATATATTGGCATCGAGCGCACGGGCTGCGGCATACGCATTTCTCTCAATGCAAGGGATTTGTACCAAGCCACACACGGGGTCGCACGTCATACCAAGGTGATGCTCCAAGCCCATTTCAGCTGCATATTCTGTCTGAGCGGGACTGCCCCCGAAGAGTTGATTGGCTGCTGCTGAAGCCATGGCGCATGCCACACCTACTTCCCCCTGGCAACCTACTTCGGCGCCCGAGATGGAAGCGTTGAACTTCACAATATTGCCAAACAAGCCTGCTGTGGCTAGTGCGCGAAGAATGCGAGTGTCGCTAAATTCGCGGCTTTTGTGTAAGTGATAAAGCACTGCGGGCATTACTCCACACGCTCCACATGTGGGAGCGGTCACGATCTTTCCTCCCGATGCGTTTTCTTCGCTTACCGCCAAAGCGTAAGCAAATACTAATCCACGTGAGCGAAGAGATTCCTTGTAACCGGTGGCACGAATGTAGTAAGTCGAAGCTTTTCTTCTCAGGTTCAGCGGACCGGGTAGCACGCCTTCCTCTTCTAATCCACGATGAATAGCTTCCTTCATCGTGTTCCAAACGACTTCCAGATAATCCCAAATATCTTCCTCTTCGCATTCCTTCACATACTCCCAATAACTCTTCCCGCTATGTTCGCACCAATTCAGAATTTCGGTCATGCTGTTCATCTCATACACCTCTCTGCTTTCGATGGTCGGTTTATCATTGTTTTCAGCCAAAGCTCCGCCACCGACGCTGTACACCGTCCAGTTTTCAAGCAACTTCTTGTTTACATCGAAGGCGGCAAACGTCATCGCATTGGGATGAAAAGGGAGGAAAACTTTTGGTTGCCACACTATTTCCACAGGAGCAGCAGGTTGCAACGTGTCGTTGATGGCAACATCTGTCATGTGTCCTTTTCCGGTAGCGGCAAGGCTTCCATAGAGTGTTACTTTGAATGATGCGGCATCTTTGTGCCGTTCCAGAAATATTTCGGCCGCTTTTCGAGGTCCCATCGTGTGGCTACTCGACGGACCTGTGCCAATGCGGTATAATTCTTTTATAGATTTCATTTTCTTCTTTTAGTAACTTAATTCCATTTCTTTTTCTTCATATACCAATACACCAAGCCTCCTATAATAATCATAGATACCCATGCCATGAGGTATCCATATTGCCATCTTAGCTCGGGCATCACGTCGAAGTTCATTCCCCAAACGCCTACCAGAAAGGTAAGTGGGATAAAGATAGTCGAGATAACCGTGAGTCGTTTCATGATATCATTCATCCGCAGATCGTTGTTCGAAATGTATAAATCGACCAATGACGATAACGTTTCCCGACAGATGTCTATTGTTTGCAACACAAATTGTAAGTGGTCGTTTACATCATTGAAGTAAGGACGATTCAGCTTGTGCATGATTTCGTTTTCAGAACGCAACAGTTTGACGTATTGTTCTTTTAGCGGAAAAACAGCTCTTTTTATTTGCATGTATTGTCGACGTAGCGATTGGATGCGTGCTCCGATGTCGCGCCGGTTGTTAATTATCAGAAGTTTTTCTTCCAACTCTTCCAATGCTTCATCTATGCGAGAGACAACCGAGGTATAATCACCCATCACGCTATTGAGCAATACGCTCAGCAGATAATCGCTTTGCTTGTTGCGTATTTTTAGGATATTGGTGGTGATAGCAGTGGTCACGTCGTCAAAGAAATCCGTTTCATCTTCGAAGAACGTGAGTAGGAAGTTGCTGCCGTGTATAAGGCAGAGTTGTTGTTGGTTCAACTCCCCCTGGTCATCATCTAAAGTAAAGAGTTTGAGAATGAGCACGGTATAGTTGTCGTGCTCTTCTATCTTGGTGGGGTGCCTTGCGTTGAGAATATCTTGCAGAACAAGAAAATCTATTTCAAAGTGATTGCATATTTCGCGGATGGTTTCCGTGTCCTTCATACCATGTATTTGCAACCAGTTTATGCGTTTGGCATCAAGTTTGGAGGAAATAGAAGCAAATGTCTTGCCGGTTGCCTCTTGCAGCTCTTTGTCGCTGTAACTGCACAGATGTAAGTGGGTGGCCGTTTTGCTCTGACCCGTGTATGTTAGCTTCTCGCTTAGCAGATTATTCCTCATATTTCTTTCTCTTTAATGAACTGCTACAAAAGTAACTGTTTTGCTCATGCGAACAAGCAATTGGAGGCTTCTTTGTACTTACGCTAAATCGACGACGGTAATTCCCGATCCACCAAACTGTACATGCTCGTCGTTGAAAGATTTAATTCCAGATACAGTCTCAAGGTATTGGCGAATCAGTTTGCGTAAGATTCCCGTGCCCGTGCCGTGCAAGATGCGTACCCTGCCCATGCCTACGAGTATGGCGTCGTCGATGAAATAAGTGATTGCCTGCAACGCCTCTTCACCCCTCATGCCCCGCACATCGATATCTTGTCTAAAATTCAGCTTCTTTTCGTACATCTGGTCTTGCGTCTGACTGCTGACGAACGTGCTTTTTGCAATCTCTTGCTTTTGCGGCGTTCCGCTTGTCGGATCCAGTCGGTCGAGCTTCATGGTCGTTTTGATGCTGCCAAAAGCGACAGTGGCATTTTTACCTTTCACTTCCAACACCTCGCCCACAGTCGTTTGCCCCTTCATCTTTACGTAACTACCTTCTTTGATCGTTATCACTTTGGGTTTGATGGGCGCTTCCGCTTTTTTCTCGCCTGCTTTTGCCGGAGTAGGAGAGGCCTTTCGTTCCTGTTTGCGGCGAAGCTTCTCCATCTGCTGCGCCACTCGATCTTCCTGTTCCTTTACGCCCAATTTCTCCACCGACTCCTTAAAATCAGTGAGCTCCTGCCTCACTTGGCGGGTTTTCTCCTTGTCGGCTTGCGCCTCTTTGATGGTGCGAATGGTATTTTCTATCTTCGCATTCGACTCTTGCAACAACCGTTGCGCCTCGTCTTTGGCCTGACGGATAATCTCTTTGCGAGATTTGTGTAGTTCCTCCACTTCAGCTTCGTAGCGTGCGATAGTCTCCTCCATCAACTTTTCCCGCTGACGGATGGTCTGACGCTTGCCCTCCCAATAACGCTTGTCGCGCACGATGTCTTGCAGATACTTATCCGCACTGATATATTCACTACCCACAATCTCCGACGCATCGGCTATGACATCTTCAGGTAAACCAATCTTGCGGGCAATCTCCACAGCAAACGAGCTGCCCGGATTGCCTATCTGCAACTGAAACAGCGCTTGCATCACATGCCTGTCATACAACATCGCCCCGTTCACCACTCCCTCGTGATCTTCGGCAAAATGTTTCAGGTTTTGGTAGTGCGTGGTGATAACGCCAAACGTTTGCTTCTCGTTGAAACGCTTCAACACCGCCTCCGCAATGGCACCACCTATCTGCGGCTCCGTGCCCCCGCCAAACTCATCGATCAAGATGAGGCTACGCTCGTCGCATCCCTTCATCATCATCTTCATGTTGGTTAAGTGAGACGAATAAGTGCTCAGGTCATCTTCGATGGATTGCTCATCGCCTATGTCAATAAAGATACTGCCGAAAATACCTGCGTGACTGCGCTCGTGCATGGGGATGAGCATGCCGCACTGCAACATATATTGCAGTAAGCCCACCGTCTTGAGACATACCGACTTGCCGCCCGCATTGGGGCCCGATATAATCAATATTCGTTGCTTCGTGTTCAGTTCGATATCCAGCGGAACCACTTTCTTGCCATGTTTGGCAAGCGACAGTTGCAAGAGCGGATGCACCGCCATCGTCCAATCCAGCAGTTGCTCATTCTCCAACGCAGGTTTCAGCGCATTCGTCTGTATGGCAAAGTAACTCTTTGCGCGGATGAAATCAATCTCCGCCAAGAACTCGTACGACTGCAAAATGTCGTCTATCGAAGGGCGTAGCGTATTCGCGAACTCCGTCAAGATGCGAATGATCTCCCGTCGTTCTTCCCCCTCCAGCTCACGCACCCGATTGTTTGCCTCTACCACCTCCGCCGGTTCAATGAACACCGTCTTTCCGCTGGCCGACTCATCGTGCACAATACCTTTGATCTTCCGTTTCAAGCCCGGAGCCACCGGAATCACCAGTCGCCCGTCTCGCATGGTCGGCGTCACATCCTTGTCCACATAACCCTCCGACTGTGCGCTACGCAAAATTCCGTTCAGCGAACGAGAAATGCCACTTATTGTACTGGCCAACTCCCTGCGGATGCGTGCCAATTCCGTAGAAGCATTATCTTTTATCTTACCATACTTATTCAGTATGCCATCAATCTTCGTAATCAGTTGTGGAAACACAGCAATATCCCCCGCCAACTTCCTTAGATTAGGATAAGGCGAATCCGACTCCTCGTCCTCCTCTTTGCGTTGTAGAAATCGCACGATATCCCTGATTGTTTCCAGCGAGCGGCGCAAGTCGAACAACTCCTGCTCATCCATATATAACCCCTCTATGCGCACCCTCTTAAGCGACGGCCGCACATCAAAGAAGAACTGATCCGGAAAACCCTCCTCCTCCTGAATGATCCGCACAAACTCCGTAAGCTGGTTCAGTCTTTCTTCCACCACCTCAAAACGATCCGAAAAATCCATATCCGCCACCCTCTCTTCTCCAAGCGGGCTGAGACATTTCTCTTGCAGTAACTGTCTGATTTGGTCGAAACCTATTTTTTGCTCAAAATTCTGGGGATATATCATCTGGGTTGCTCTGTTTATCTATATACTTCATTTTCAGGAATTTACTCTCTACTTTGCGCTCCTGTGGCTGTTCTTTGCTATCACTTTGCACTGCAAAAATACAATTATTTAGTGAAAAATGACGATGAATGTTTGCATATTTAAAAATCATTCGTACCTTTGCAGCGCTTTCAACGGAAAGCATCATAAAAACAGTATTGGAGAGATGGCAGAGTGGTCGATTGCGGCGGTCTTGAAAACCGTTGAACTGCGAGGTTCCTGGGGTTCGAATCCCTATCTCTCCGCAAATAAAGGGTGTAAATCAGCGAGTTAGCTAATTTACACCCTTTATTTTTATACCCAAAATGTAAAATTAGGTGTTTTATTTTTTATCTTGGGATTAAGCTCTCGCTTTCATCGTTATGAAGATTTTTATTAGCTTTAACTACCTTTCTCGATGTATTTGCATAGCAATAGACGCAATTATGAGAACAAGTGTTGTACATGCCAATATCTTTGCTTACCATACAACCACAAATTTTCCTTTGTCCTTTATCTTTTAGATTAACTTGTTTAAGAGGTAAATTTGATACCTCATCAAATAAAGTCTTTTCAGGCAGTTTACCATAATTGAGGTAATAAACTAAATCTTTATCCTGAAAGAAAATTTGTTTCATGAATTCTCCATCTATACACCGGTTATGTTCAATACCATATTTATTCAAATTAATTTCTTCTGCACAAGTAGCCATTGATATACTCCATCCATTCATTTCCCATTTGTTGCGTATTTTTACAAGACCTTCAGCGATTTCTGTTATCTGTTCTTGGGTTGGCTCTGCTATTTCCAAATTTTCTTTAGTGAATGATTTCGTTTCTTTAATAAGGTTATTTTGAACTTTTCGGTATGCTTTGACATCAACGAAACTGAAAACAAGTTTATCAGTATAACCATTTAACTCATTCCCTATATGCCAAATTCGAGTTAGAAGTGTTCTCGGGGTGATTTCATTAGTCAAAATAAGGGGATCAAAACGCCAAATAACTTTTTCTTTACCTATCAAATTAGACAGATTTTTGAAAGTATTTATCCTTTGTGTTAGTGCAGGGATATTGGGCTCGAATTCTTCTTTTTCATAGTCGTTTAAAGTATACTGAAAATAGTAATTGATGCCTCTGATATCTAATTCATTCAAGTAAGGAATCAGAGGTTTAGGGTTTTTAGTCCAAAAAACAATAGCTTTACAGTTTTTGAAAGATACATATATAGGTTGTTGGTTAAACGGATTATACCAAACAACATAACCTTTTTTTAACCGATTTATAAACCACTTGGCATAAAATGCAGGAATATCCGTACTTCTGCTTGCAGAAATAATTATCGGAGCCTGAGCATCAATTTTTACTCCGTTATCGGCTGTTATTTGAATTTTATTATTCATTTGAGAAATAGAACCTCCTTAATAAATCTTCACTACTTTTGTATATTTCTTCTTTGAAAAAAATGAACTGTTTAATAATCGATTCGTTATCTGTTGGTTTATCTTTCCAATACTTATTATAATCCTTATGAGATATCTTGTGCGATTCAATAAACCATTTCAAATCTTTTTTCCAGTCTTTATTTTGATGTGATACAGTTACAATAAACTCATTATCGCTTGATAAAAAATCAAAATCACTCAAAAAGAGACCAGTTGACTGATGAAGCGGAAGGGGTGGTTCCGATTGTAATTGAGTCGATTTAAGATCCTCATCAACATGTCCCAATGCATCTTTTATTTTCTGCAATGTTTTTGTTCCAACGCCACGAATTTTCCCTATGTCATCAAATAAAAGATTAGAAATATTATATTTATGCTGTTCATATTTATCCTTTATATCTTTTAATAGTACAAGTTTTAACTCGAGAGATCGCAATTTGTTTTCAAGTTCTAAAGATGGGTCTTCATTGTGGATATTATTGTCCGTTGCAATAGCTTCTGGCTTATTGTTATTCATATCACCATTTAATTGTGATGGAATAACAACAACTTCTTTTTCTTCCTTGCTCTCAAATTCTCCTTCTAATTCAATTCCGTGAATCTGCTTAAAGATATATTTGTAAACATCTGACTTATAAGTTCTATCGTTTGATAGAAATAAATCGTTTGCTAATGTTTTTGGCATATTGGCGAAACCAAAAACTATTCCCCACAAGGAAAAAGCAATGCGAAAATCACCTATTCCGTTTGAAATCAAATAGTCTTCTAACTTATCAATATCTTCTTCTCCTTTTTTGCAGAAAACGGCAAAAGATTGCAATGTTAAATTGGTAACACTATTTAAGGTGAAAGGCGTATGTGAAGCAAGGTTTTTTCGCAAATCATTAATATAGGATTTAGATGAACTGTTTTCCCAGCTATCTTGTAACTCTTCTCTAAAAAGTTTCCCCCCTGCTGTTGCAAAATCTAAACGAGAAGCCAAAAACTCTTCACTATTCCAATGCTCTTCACAATATTCATTAAATAGTTTTGTCTGAAATCCTGTTTTATCAGAAGGAATGCCTTCCACTCTATTGCAATGTTGTAAAATTGGCAAATCGAGAACATTAGTATTTGCTGATTTTAGATGCTTGTCTATTGCTTTTTCTAATTCCGAAAAATAAGCGTCAAAATATTTTTGAGTTTCTTCTGATTTGTTATTATTGTATTCACTATCTTTCTTGTTTGAGCTTTTATGAGAATACGACAAATTGAAAGGATTTATTCGGTATGATGGTTTTAAATTTTGCTTTTGATACCAAGTGTCATATAAATCTTCTTTTTTAAGTATTTCGGCAAAATTTGAACAATGATATTGTTCTTCTTTCTGTTTTATACGATTTTGTAATATCTTCTCAAGGCCTTCGACTTGGTAAAAAGTCTCATTGATTTTTCGATATAATATTCTTAATTCTTCTTCTTGCTTGTAGTTCACATACCCATCTGGATTCGTGATGATAGCCGATAATAGATTTTGCAGTTTTTTCACAAGTTTTTTCGACGCAACAACCTCAGGGGGTAATGATCTGTTTGCTCCAAACAGATACGCATACAAGAGTCCTTTTAATTTATTAATTCTTCTATCTTTTGAAATATGTTTTGAAAAATCAATAGCTGAATCTGTTATATCGTTATTTTTCCATTCGAAATAATTTACATTAAGAGTTTTAACAAGAATATCATTTTGGTAAATTGGCACCATTTTTGTATTCAAACTTTGTTCTACTTTTAAAAATGTACGGCGTTTTTCATCCTCATTTCTAAAATATATTTTTGTGGAAAATGGATTTAAATAAATTGTTTCTTCGGCATAAAAAACGCCATCTTTATACTCGCAAATTATGTCTTCACCTATGTGTTGTCGAGTAACCATAATAACAAGAGGGTAATTCTCCAATTCTATATCATTGATATCGAAAATTGGATATTTGTCGTATAAAATTATACGTTTATCCAAATTGTTCGGTTTAACCTTATCAAAACGCTTGTAACCAAAGCCACGAACAGGATAAAATCCAGCAGGAGATATTGATTCACTCGCCATGATGTTATTAAAATTAAGCGTTGTTGTTGGAATATATAGTTTGTCTGGAATCATAAATCTTCAATTTCGGTGGTTAAACTTATTTCATATATATTAGTCGGGATGACATCAAAAAAGTTTGAGAGATTATCTGAATGCATAATGTATAGCGATTGATATGTGCGAGTGATAGCTACATACAATGGATTTCTATCGTCAATTCCAGAGGCTGTACATTCAGGTAAAAATACGGCTTCAAATTGTAATCCTTTAGAACTATGATAAGTCATTATTTTAGGGTTACTTGAATTAAAATTCAGTTCAATATTGTCACTTACTTTTGCTTCAACGCTTAGCCCTTTACGTGTTAGATAATCGGATATTTTTTTTACATCAGCATTATTTCGTAACAATATACCTACATCTTCAAAGTTTCTATTCTTGATTATTTCAGCAATAGCATCAAGCTCGGCGTGCAAAGAGTTGTATTTGAGAATTTTGGGGAATTCAGTCCCTTCTTTTCTACAACGATTCTCTAAGTCATCATTTTCATTGTTTATATATTCTGCAAGACGAGCAATTTTTTTAGGCAATCTATGATTAAAAACTAATTGTTCAGTTGGGAATTTTGTAATATATGCCATATCGTCCATAGAAATGGCAGTTTTATCGGTGAAGAACTTATATAATTGTTGTGCAGAGTCTCCATAAAGTAATAATGCTTTTGTTGCCTTACTCTTAAAAAGTAGAATATCCTCTTGGGAAAAATCTTGTGCTTCATCAACAATGAGATAGTCGAATTGTCCTTTTTTCCAGTCGCCTTGTTTCCAAGTCTCACCATCTTTACTCCAGCAAAAACATTGATTGTAATTTTCCACATTGTTCGCTGAAAGACCGATTTGAACAATTCCGTCTTTCATGTATTGTTTCAAAGCTTTGGTGAAAATAACAAATAAAAAAGAATTACCGTTTTCCTGTATTTGTTTAGCTTTCCATAAAGCTAAAATGGATTTACCACTACCTGCACAACCTTTCACAATAAAAGAACTGTCGGTACGCTTATTGATGATTTTCACTTGATAATCATCAAGTTCTTCTTCTTTTACATAGAAATCTCTTTTGGGCATAATAGTTTTTAGTTTATGAGTTTATAGCCATCCATAATTATCTCTCCAATTGAATGAGGGCAAAATGCTGTTGTCATATTTTGCTTATCTGTTTGGAGAATATATTTTACATTTTTTCTTCTACTAACAAGTCTATTGATAAATTCAACTCTGCCAATAACTCGATAGCAGACTTTACTGATGTCGTTTGTTTTTTGCTTATGAGAAACTTGAAATTTTTGTTGTGTAAAACACTGTTCCATGCAGACTTGTTCGTAAAAATTGCAAGGTAAAGGTAAAAGAGTTTGAAATATCTCCAGTTTTAATAGCGCTTGATTTACTTGCCAATTCATCAAAATAGGATTAAATGAGTTGTTATGTTCTGCTTTTGTTGTTACATCTAACAATAGACATAACCCCTTGCTTGAAAGTAAAGGTGTAAACTTCATCACAAAATCAAAATAGGAATTATCATTGGATCCTGCCCCTGATAAAATAATTTCACAAATCATTTTGAACGAAAGAATGAAATCAAACGTGTACTCCTTTATTTGCTGAAGATCAACATCGAGTATTGAAGGAAAAATGTTTTTTATAACATGCAACTCTATTATTTTCGATGTTTGGAACCTGAATTGTCTTATAATGTTTTCAAAAATCTCTAAAGCCTCTTCATTCCCATCTATTGCCCATATTTTAATTTCAGAAACGTTATGGCAGTATTTTTCAACAATCGTTAATAAGCCTATTAAATCACCTCCCGTTCCACAACCAACTGATAAAATATTTAATGATTTATTTTCAGAAAGCGTATTTTGATAGTTCATATTCTGAAATATGTTGTCAAAAATACAAAATGATTCGGCGTAGCTTCGAGGAAAATATGTGCCTAAATATTTTAAGTTGTCTTCTTTTGTTGAATCCAAATTATAGCCAAATGTTTTAAAATCCGGAGCATACTCTGCATTTAGGTGATCAAAGATAAAATCGTCTAACCAAGCAGGAAGGGCAGTTCTTGTTTTCAGGCAATCAATTTTTTTCTCTGTTCTTTCTGGCAAAATCTCGATCTCGGCTAATCCTATTGCTACTGTCCTATTGCCGTCAAACCAATATATATGATTCTCAATCTCAAAAATAGGTTTCCCTAAAAATGATTGAAGTTTTTTTATCTCGGCTGTTTTTTCACAGCAAACTAAGAATTCATGTGTAAGTTGAAGCTGTTCTGTCCATTTAGGCAGAACTTCATTGTTACAATTATACACTTCAAAAGATATAGGTATTTGAAGTGATAAAAGAATCTCTGATATATGTTTCCTCAATTCAACTTTCATTGTATAATAGATAGTCTTTTGTCTTCTGACAAAAGTAGTAATTATTTGAAATTTACATCTTAATTCCTTTGTTTTTACCTATTTCTGGCTTCTTTTCAGGTTTTATTCCCAATATTTCTCTGAATTCATCGTATTTCTGCCTAAACCATTGAGAAAGAGTAATCTTGTCAATAAGCAGGCTAAAATGCCAGATGATTCTGTTCCCATATCAAGCCTAACTTCTACATTCTTGGCTTTGAAACACTGGATATGCTCATTTGAGTATAATTCTTCCGAGAACCAGATTGGCTTCATACTTATCATATCTTTGGCTTTATTTTTGTTAAAATCTATCTTCTCGCAATACTCGCTCCTCTTGATAAGTATCGGTGTATCAGGCAATCAGTCATTGATTTTAATGATTTCTGTATTTATTTCCAACGTTTCTTTTTTTTGTGCTCATTCCGTTCCCTGTTGATTGTTTGGGTATGTCCGTTTTATATTCATTTGGATCTACTTAAAAGTTGCACCTAAAAGTACACCCGATTTTTGACATATGCAATGATTATATATAATTATTTATTTTTTATTGAAAATATACTAGTCGTCGGCGGCGTATTTGCTCGTCAAGAGGAACTTTTTTACGATTCGTTCAGTAGCCCGCACCGTGTGGCTTAATTGGCAGGTCGAAGAGTTCGCTTGCGAAGTGGATTGGGGACGATTGAGTGGATTGAATAGGTTGCAAGTTCAGTTGCTTTTCTCGATTGTCCTGTCTCAGGGCGTAGTTAATCTATACTACCCCAAATCATTTTTCCAAACTCTTTTTGCATCCGAGAATCGCTTATAAAATAAAGTGATTGGTTGTTATCGCTAACCACGCTACTGTTTGCAATGTTAGCAATTAGGGTGTTTAATTCTCGGTACTGCGGCAAAAAACAGCTATATGCCTCATATCTTATAATTAGAAGTGTGGCTGTAGTTGTTATTTCTTTAAAATATCGTCTAAATTCCACGCTGAGATATGTTCAATACCCTCGTTAGTGGGGATTTTATAATCGTCCATACTCACCACATATTTATCGAAATTATCATCTATGAGCTTTAATGATCGATACTCTCTTTCGACTGTTTGCTCTTCTGTCAATTGAAGCGTAACTTGCAAGTATAGTTTTTTATCACCCTTTATAGCGACGAAATCAACCTCTGCATCTTTGATTGATCCCACATAAACCTGATAACCTGCACGCTTCAAACTCAAATAGACAGCGTTCTCCAAGAGGTAACCAAGACCATAGCCATACCCCGAATAAAGATAGTTGCGATAGCTCAAATCATTCAAGTAGAATTTGCAGTTGCCTGAAATGGTATCCTTGCCCTTGATGTTTATCTCTCCGCTGACAACGTTGAAAATCTACAGGTTTTTTATTTACTTGCTTATTAAGCAAAAAAAATATTATTGTTTATTTTTCAGTTTACTTATCTCATTCCAGTAAAAGAATGCTTCAATATTTGACTTTCTGAGTTTGTTGAGTTTGGTATTTAAAGGTGCTTTAATAACAGCATCACGCAACGGCTCGATCTTTTGAGGATCGAAATGTTCTGCGGTTGTAATTTCATTAGCAATCAACGCAGAAAGATATGCTGCTTTAGATGCGTTGACTATGGCACTGTCAATGTTGTATTTCTCGCTATGAATAAAGCTTTGTATTCTTTTTGTTCCTATTTGAAGGAGTTTGAAAGTGTCGGGTTCTACCTGACCTCTCAAGCATATACATAGTGAGGTTTGAAATATATCATCAAGTACCTGAGTAATATTTTCAAGATCAAGATTTCTGTATTGCAACTCAACGGTGGCAAACTTTTGGAATGTTTTGGCAGCTACAGTTAAATCGTTAATTACGTCAAACAAAGAGGCAATATCAAAAAGCTGCTTTATGATTTCCATTGAACAATCTTTATCTCCTTTGAAATAAGGAATACCCGTAGTGTTTGGGGCAAAAGCAGTAAGTTTATCGCCCAGCATATCGGCTTTGCCCGGAACATTTACCAGTACCGGTTCACCCTCCAATTTCAAGAAACGACTTTGGATAGGTAGTTGCTCAATGTCATGATAATGAATGTCCTCGAACAATACATCAAGAAGAATACATTCTGTTTCGGCATTGGTAACGTAAGTTACCTGATAGAAGAATTTAGCATGCGTTTTCGGGATATTATATGCTGTAACTCGCTCTACTAATCTCACATCACCAAAGCCGTATTCCAGAGCATGTTTCTGTATAAATTCTTCGATGTTAGTGCCGGGAGGGCAAATGATATCAATGTCAATGGAAAGTCGCTTTGCGCTATCCATGTGAAGCATTAATGCCGTACCGCCTTTGAATACAAAAGGACAACCTGATAACACCAAGGATTCGAGTAGCGAAAAAGCCCTTATTGATTTCTCAATTAGTGCAATATCTGAAAACTTGTTTTCAGCAGCTACGTGCGTCATCCATTCTATTGTCCGACTATCGGGGTGAATCATAATTTATTGGCGTTTATTAGTTGCTCGACTTCTTCCTTCCGTCCCCGACGGACGGCGTAGCGTAGGAGCTTGTTTTTATTTACGTTGTGCCTTTCAAAAATAGTTGTATAAACATAGTTTATCTCCGAACCCTGTAAAAACGAAAATTCCACATCCCCCACAATATCCACCAGCACCTTTTCTATTGTCGGAGTGTTTATACCCTCCACCAATTGTAATGGTGATTCAGATATTAAAGGGCGAATGATAATTGCTTCGTTGGTACTTATATATCGTTCAAAGTCGTTGGGCGAAGGTAGCAGAAAAACCCGTTTATTGTTATCGGCGTTTAAAAGATTAAAAATCGATTCACTTACCTCACGTTCCACATCAACAAACAAAAGATTCAGGTT
>DBTL01000148.1 GCA_002307035.1 Bacteroides sp. UBA1317 | reverse complement strand
TATTGGACTTTTAAATGTGAAAGTTGTATGAGATGTATGAGCAACTGCCCGAAACGGGCAATTGAAACTGCTCATGGATTTGTAATTGCTTTCTTATTGGTGGAATCTTTAGTCTTGGTGCCGTTAATATATAAATGCTTTGATATGGCGTTTTTTACTTCTCAATCGATGATTTTAGATTATGTTGTCAGATATTCGATCTTATTTCTTTTTCTTGCTTTATCCTATCGGTTCATTCACTACTGTATGCGCTTTCACTTTGTAGAAAGATGCATGGTTTATACTTCGCTCACGTGGTATAAGTGGTGGGGCCGACGCTATAAAGCTTTAAAGAAATGAATTTATAAGAGGATTCTGATTGTGTTGCTGTTTACTTGCTACAGCAACAGCAGCTTTTCGGGTGATAAGAAATAATAGTGCCATATTTATCAAACTCGTAGTGACAACAGTTCATCAGGGCATCTTTTAGCATTTGCCTTCCACGCTGAACGCGCGACTTTGCACCAGACACTGAGATGTTCAACTCTTTGGCTAACTGAGTCTGGGATAACCCCTGAAGTTCCACCATTTTTAGTGCCTGAGCATATTTTTCCGGTAGAGAGTTGATCATTTTTTGTAGGCCCGATGCTATTTGCTCTATTTGGTTCTCTGCTGTTTGGCTCTCCACATCATCAATAGCATTTAATTCTTCTTCAGGAATCACTTCAATATCCGAAAGTTGTATCTTTTGTTTGCGATAGTAATCGTTGATGGTGTTTTTGGCTATCTGATATACCCAGATACAGATCTTTGTGTCGTCTTTTATCGAATGAATATTTTCGTGTATTTTGATGAAGACTTCTTGTAGAATATCATCAGCAAGTGAGGCTTCCGGCATTCGCTTGACTATGTAGACTTTTAGTTGGTCCGAGCATGCCCGCCAAATTGATTCAGTATTATGATCCATAATTTTATTCTTTACTGTAATTCAGAAATTTGTGAATCCCAAGTCGGGCTTATGAAAAGCGAACTTTTTGGCTTTCTAAGCTTATCCGATCACAAAAGTAGAATAAAGAATTAATCTTCAGAAATATTTGATCGTATTTTCAGAAACTGCTGGCAAGCGACTTTTGCTAAGTAAGGGGTTACATTTAATCATCAAGTTGAAATCTGAACGGTGCAGTTGCTTCAACTATGACGTTCTCTTGCATCAACTGAACCGTTCTGTTGAAGCAACTGAACCGTGCAGTTGAAACACTTTGCTAATGTGTGTGTTCTTGTTAGATAAAACATTTCCAGTCCGATTTTTGCGTCTTTTTCAAGAAACCGGCGTCTATATAATTAAAAGAGAATCAGTAACAACAGATATGGCATTACATAGCAAAGACTTTTCAGTGGCAGTAAACAGAGCTCGACCTAATCTGATTACCATTCAATTAGTGCGGCTGGCATTGCCCGTCATTGCATCTTCCTTTATGACTATGGCCTATAATTCTATCAATATAATCTTTGTTGGTAAGTTCGGCAGTGAGGCCGTTGCTGCGGTGGGTTCAGCCGGATTTTATATGAATTTAAGTTGGGGCGTATCTTCTCTATTGACAGTTGGTGCAGGAATAAAAGTCTCCCATGCTATTGGTGAAGGCAATATACATCTTGCGAAGAGTTATGTCAAGAATGGTATATGGGCTGTTATCACGCTAGCTTTACTCTGTAGTGTTTTGTTGATTATTAGCAGAACCTATTTGATTGGGTTGATTCAATTGAATAATCCTGCAATTGAGAAGATTGCAACGGATTATTTGTTATTGATCGCTACGAGCATTCCTTTCTTGTTTCAAAATTTATTTTTCACCAGCGTATTCATTGGTTACGGAGATAGTCGATCCCCATTTCGTATTAATGCAACTGCATTGATGATGAATATCTTGCTAGATTATATTTTTATATTTCAGATTGGTTTAGGCATCAGAGGGGCGGCTATTGCCACTATTCTATCTCAGGCAACTGCTACTTTGCTATTCTACCGAAAATTGAATAAGACAGACGATTTGAAGCCCATGGGCACCACGTATCAATATGCATTGCTGAAAGATATTCTAAAGTTGGGGTTGAGTCCCACTATTCAGCGCATTTCTTTCACCGCTGTGGCTATTATGATGGCTCGTATCATTAGTGATTGGGGTGCCACAGCCATCGCTGTTCAAAAGGTGGGGATACAGATTGAAGCAATTTCGTTTATGACGGCAGGTGGATTTGTTTCGGCTTTATCAACCATTTCAGGGCAGGCTTACGGAGCAAAGGATTATCGGAAACAGTGGACAGTCTTTCGTTCCGGAATGTTCCTTGCTTTTGTGATTGGTACTGTCACCTCAGTTTTGTTGATTGCTTTTCCGGGCTTTTTGTTCTCTCTCTTTTTAAGTGATACTGAGAGCATAGCTATGGGACGGGAGTATTTAACTATTCTGGGCTTTTCTCAACTTTTTATGTGCATGGAGTTAATGGCTACCGGGGCTTTCTTTGGTTGGGGGCGGACAAATATTCCGGCAATTACAGGAATCCTGTTTACAGTACTCCGAATTCCCATGGCTCTTATTTTTATTGACTTTTGGCAACATTCGCTCTCGTCTGTTTGGTGGAGCATCAGCATAAGCAGCATTGCAAAAGGAGTAGTACTGGTGACACTGTACATCGTTCTTTTTAAACTATTTATTAAAAAACATCATTCAAATTAAGATATGAAAGAGGAACTATTTAAATCGGCAGATCAGTTATTAAAAGGAAATATCTGGGTAGACGCATTATTTGGTCTTGAGAAAGAGAATATTCGTGTGGATAAGGATGGGAAGTTGGCTCAAACTCCTCACCCAAAGGTTTTTGGTAGCAAAATGAAGCACCCTTATATCACAACTGATTTTTCAGAAAGTCAGGTCGAAATGATTACTCCTCCATTGCCTGACATCAAGCAAACAATTGGTTTTGTGGAGACTATTCATGACATTGTTAGTCTGGAATTGATCGATGAATACTTGTGGCCCCAAAGCATTCCGCCTATTTTGCCGGACGATGAGCAGATACCTATTGCCCAATATGACGAAGAGGGAAAGGCGGCGCAACATTACAGGGAGTTTCTTGCCAAGAAATATGGATCGAGAACTCAATTAATTTCCGGCATTCATTTTAATCTCTCTTATAGTGAGAAGTTATTGGAAATGCTTTATCGCAAAATCAACCCTTCATTATCGTACGAAGAATTTAAAGATGAAGTCTATCTGAAAACAGTTCGGCAAATGCTTCGCTTTCGCTGGTTATACGTCTTGCTTTATGGCAATAGCCCCGTGGTTGATTCTTCGTTGGAGCTTAAATGTAAACTTGCACCATATACCATCAATAGGCATGTAGTGGCTCTTTCCATTCGAAACAGTTGCTACGGGTATCGAAATATTAGTGATCTGTATCCGGATTACAGCTCGGTCACGAGTTTCAGAAGCAGTGTTGAGCAAATGATAAAAGAGCAACAAATAGCCTCCTTTAAGGAATTGTATTCTCCGGTGCGACCTAAATTCGTGAAGGGTCCGGAGCATATCTCTTATGTTGAACTTCGGTTTATCGATATTGACCCATTGAGCAAAGCCGGGATAACCGAAGACGAACTCTCTTTCTTACATGCGTTGGCTCTATATGGATTGTTGAGCGAGGAACCGGATTGTTTTGATGCGGAGGCTCAGGCAAAAGCCAACAAATATTACGGATGCGTGGCCCTGTATGGGTTAGATGAATTGCCCTGCGTGTTTGAGGAGAAGGGCGAACAGATGAATATTTGGCACAAAGCTAAAACACAGATTCAGGAAATAATCGCTTTATTCGGAAAACTCGAAATAAGCAAGGGTGAATACCTCGATTCATTGTCGCATGCCATGAAGTTGGTTGAGCATCCTGACAAACGCAAAGTTTACGAGGTGCTCAATGGAGTTCATGCTGTGGGTTATATTCCCTATCATATCGAAAAGGCTGCCAATTACCTTCGCGAAAGTCAACAGAAAAACTATAACTTTATTGGCTTGGAAGATATGGAACTCTCCACTCAATTACTGCTGCGTGAAGCCATAAGAAGGGGTGTCTCTTTCGATATAATGGATCGAAAAGAGAACTTTATCCGACTCGAAAAGAATGACAACATCCAGTATGTGAAACAGGCCACTAAGACCTCATTGGATAATTACGCCAGCATATTGGCAATGGAAAATAAACTGGTTACTAAGAAAATTCTAGAGGAGCACGACATCCGAGTTCCGAAAGGAGAGGAGTACACCCGGGCAGAAGTGGCGAAAGCCGATTTCTTACGTCTCCAAGGCCGGCCTGTAGTTATCAAACCCAATCAAACCAATTTTGGAACCGGAATAACCATACTAAAAGAGAATAGGGATGAGGCTACTTTTCAGCGGGCTATCGACATTGCATTTCAGCATGATTCTACCATCCTGATCGAAGAGTTTGTTGCAGGGAAAGAATATCGTTTTTTTGTGTTGAAAGGTGAGGTTGTAGGCATTCTGCATCGTGTACCTGCCAATGTAACCGGTGATGGCATGCGCTCTATTAGAGAGTTGGTGGAGATTAAAAATCAAGATCCATTGCGTGGTAAAGGTTATCGTACTCCGTTAGAGAAGATTCAGTTGGGTGAAGCCGAAGCCATCTTCTTGCAAGCGCAAAGCAAGACTTTTGACTCTATACCCGTGTCTGGCGAAACCGTTTATTTGCGAGAGAATTCCAACATAAGTACCGGCGGCGATAGCATTGACTTTACAGACGACATACCCGATTCTTATAAGCAAATAGCCATACAAGCCGCACAAGCTTTAAATGTTTCCATTACGGGTCTTGATATGATGATACCCGATTATACAGAAGAAGCATCAAAGACTAACTATGCAATCATTGAATTGAATTTCAATCCGGCTATTCATATCCACTGCCATCCATTCAAGGGAAAGAATCGGAAATTGAATGAGAAACTAATGGATGTCTTAGGATATCAATTGCTTTAGGCTATAGACTACAGATAGAACATCCCCATGTTGCTCATGAAGACATCCTTATGTTGCAATATCCAACATGGGGATGTTTTTGTATGTAATATGGGGATGTTATGCTATCTTAATAACTGTTTTCTGCAGATAAAGGAGCTGTTTTCTAAAGAATGAATCAGACTAGAGTAATGTGATCTGAATATATAAGATAAATAAAATTCTTATTACTTATTATTTAATATAGCTATTTTGTGTTTTTCAAATATTTGATAATCAAATATTTATTTTAATAAAGATAAACTATAGCATGCTTGAATGTGTTCTATTTTTATCTAATACGATATAAAAAAGACTACACGTAAACTATCCGATAAATGAAAATTAAAATTCCTGTGTCAAAAGCGAAAGAAATAGCACGGCTTCAAGCTCTGAGGCTTAGTGAAACTACTCTTTCTAAAGCGGTAATTGCAAACAACTTCTTAACTGATTTTGCTGATGGTGTTCTATTTGTAACAAAATTTGTGAGAGAGACGTTTTCCCGTAAATTCGAAGTACGGGAATTCTTTCATCAATGTTTTGCAATCGGTTATAAATCCTTGTCTCTCATATCAGTTACCGGTTTTATTATGGGATTTGTACTTACCATCCAGTCGCGTCCGGCACTGGTGAGCTTTGGTGCTGAAACCATGCTTCCGGGGATGGTGGCCATTTCGCTGATTCGTGAAATGGGACCCGTAATAACGGCACTCATTTGTGCCGGTAAGGTTGCATCCGGCATGGGTGCTGAGTTGGGTAGTATGAAAGTAACTGAGCAAATAGAGGCGATGGAAGTATCTTCTACTCACCCAATGCGTTTTCTGGTTGTGACCAGGGTTTGGGCTGCTACGATCATGATTCCTCTGTTAGTGCTTTATGCTGATGGACTTGGAATCATAGGCAGTTGGTTTGGTGCTAATATAAAAGGAGATGTATCACTCGTCTTATTCTTTTCGCAGGCATTTAAGGGTGTGGGCTTTGGTGATTTATTACCTGCAGTAATAAAAACGTTCTTCTTTGGAGCAGTTATCGGATTGGTAGGCTGTTACAAAGGATATAACGCAGGACGAGGAACGGAAAGTGTGGGAAGAGCAGCAAATTCGGCTGTAGTGTTGGCTTCTCTCTTAATCTTGATCGTTGATATGATCGCAGTACAAATCACGGATATGCTAGCATTATGAAAACAGAACAAACAGATGTGTTATTACAAGATTCGGCTAAAGTTGAAGCGAGAGAGATTGTTGTCGAAATTGCAAATCTGACAAAGTCATTCGGACCGTTGGAAGTACTTAAAGATTTT
>DBTL01000038.1 GCA_002307035.1 Bacteroides sp. UBA1317 | reverse complement strand
TATTGTACGAACTAAAATGCGCAAAGATCCTTGTAGCGGTGATGTTTTCATCTTTATGTCGAAGAGCCGTAAGGTTGTAAAGATCCTGCGTGCTGAAGGAAACGCTTTTGTGCTTTACGAAAAGCGTTTAACAGGTGAACGTTACTTGCGTCCGGTTTACAATGAAGAAACAGGCTGTTATCAGATGAGTTGGAACAGTTTTGTGCTGTTGATGCAGGGAGTGGTGCGCAAAGAATTATTGATGTCTGCGATTTAATTTAATTACCTAATAATCAGTTATTTAATGGCTGTTTTAGTTGGCGGATTCACTGATATTTAGTACCTTTACATCATGACAGAGATGGATTATCAAGTAGTTTTAGCATTGTTGCAGCAGTCTCAGGAAGATGTCCTGGGGCTGCGTAAGCAGCTTGCCGCCCATGATTCATCCGCCCTTCAAGGGTCTATGGATCGCATGCAAGCTTCTATGGACGATATGCTGAAAACCTTGCATGCTACTCAAACCTCTCTTAAACAGACGCAGGTCGCCTTGAATGAGGCCACCGATCAGAACAGAAAACTATCCTCTGAAATGGTTAAGTATATGGAATCCTATATGGACGAGCGCAGACGGCGTGAAGCGCTTGAATCCGAAAATCTTCAGATGAAGAAACTGCTGAAGTTGTACCAATCAAACGGCTCGGCTTCAGAACAAGTCAAAATTATTAAGGGCAAACATTTTGGTCGTAGCAGCGAGAAAGGCAAGGCTCCTTCTGCGGATGTTGACCGTGGGCAAGAGGAGCATGACTTTGACGGCACCAACCCGCCCGATAACATGGATTCGGTTGTTGAGCCTGCCGCCACAAAAAATGAGCCCGCTTCAAAATTGGGCAAACAGCGCATTAATCATTCGAAGAACACCTATGGTGCTGATGAGGTGGTGGAGCATTTTAGTGATGTGACTGTACTCCAGGCGGACTATCGCATCATCGAGACCCGTTTGGTTCGTGAGTTTGAGCATATCGAAAAAGTAGTGGAACACCGCTATCATATTCTTCGTTGTGTGGATGCGGCGGGTAAGATTGTGGATGTCTACGTGCCGCGCGACAAGCAAGACCTTCGTATGCCGGGTGTTGAAACCATCAAAAGCTGTCCGGCTAGTGCGGGACTGCTCGCCAAGTTGATCACCGACAAATATCAGTTCCATCTTCCTGTTGAGCGCCAGGTGGCCCGTCTTAAAATGATGGGCATGGACATCAGCAAATGTACGCTAAACTTCTGGCTGCAGAAAGCAGTGGGCAAGCTGACCAAATTAATGCCCTTTCTTAAGGCCTCGTTGCTCGCCCAAGGCAGTCATTTGTTTTGTGATGAAACCTCCGAAATGGTTTGCGTGGAAGATAGTCTAACCAAAGAATTCCATTATAGAAAGAAATATGTATGGGGTTTGGTAAATCCGATACAGAAGTGCGTTTACTATTTATATGAGGCCGGCAGCCGTTCCCGCAAAGCGATATCCGACTTTTTGGGTGACTTCACCGGTTCTATGATGACGGATGGTTATAACGTGTATCGTATGTTTGCCGATGGAGAACCCGCTGAACGAGTTCAATGGCAAGTTTGCTTTGCGCATGTAAGGCGCAAGTTCTCGGAATCAGCTTTGGTGGATGAGCGATCCCAATGCTTCGTTGATCTGATAGGTAATCTTTATTGGATTGAAAGCATGATAAAACTCAAACGGCTGTCCGCTGAGGAAGCCCGGAAAGAAAGAAAAGAAAAAGCCACTTCCATACTTATTGAGTTGAAAACGAGGTTGCAGCAGATTGCGGATGATTCACTGACTGTTTATAGTGACTCCTTGAGAAAAGCGGTTACTTATGCGCTCACTTTCTGGAAACAGGTCACTCTGTATGTCGATCATGGTGATTGGGATATCGACAATAACACCGGCGAGCGCAGCATGCGTCCCTTGGCCGTTGGTCGAAGCAACTTTGTCGGTTTTGGCTCCCATCAAGGAGCTGGCCTTGGCGCGTGCGCTTATACGTTTGTAGAAACTTGTAAACTCAACACGATCTCGGCTTACGAATATATCAAGAAGGTGATAACTCTGATTGGAGATGAAAAGGAAGATACCAATGACTATTCCGCTCTACTTCCGAGTGTTCTGGCAGTTAAATAACAACAATAAATTAAGAGCTATTAACTTCAAAAGCCGTTTGCGGCTTTATAATGGGGGAATGCCGGATATTAAACGTTTACTAGAGATACAAAGCAAAAATTGAGATGAACTCTCAAAATGCCAAATTGGTACCTTGAAATAAAGTGCGTGGCAGTATAAGCTTTGAATAAGACTCTAAGCAAAGAATGACAGCAGTGGTAAAGCATCCACTTTTCACATAACTAAACAAAACTAAACTTATGAACATTTTAATTGCGGGAATCCACAGCTTTGTGGGTTATAACTTAGTAAATGCTCTAAAGAGAGATCATAGCATTTATGGTGTGGATGTTTTGTCTCCTAAAAAAGAGGGGATAGTAAAAACGTTCTCATGGCGGGATGTAAGCATGCGTGATATACCGGAAATGGATGTGGTCATTCATTTGACAGGAGCAGACTTCAACATTAATACGGACCTGACAAAAAGGATATTCGACCATTTTCTGGAGTCTTCGGCAAAGAGGTTTATATTCTTTAGTTCGGCGGAAGCTGTAGTAAAAAACGGTGGGCCCAAAAAGATTGTGACTGAAGAACTGCTTCCTAATGCAAAAGATCCGTACGGAGAAAGCAAGATAAAGGCGGAGGAATATATCAGAAAAGTGTGCCAAACGATAGGCGAAATGTCTAAGCGGGTGTATATTTTACGCCCTTGCCTGATTCATGGTCCGGGGAAAACAGGTAATCTGAACTTGCTGTATAGTGTGGTACGAAAAGGTATCCCATGGCCACTAGGTGGTTTTGAAAATCGTCGGTCGTTTACTTCGGTAGATAATCTCTGCTTTGTGATAGATGGTTTACTGACAAAGGATGTGCCTTCGGGTATCTATCAAATAGGGGATGATGAAGCGCTATCGACCAACGAGATGGTCACTATAATATGTGAAGCAACAGGAAAGCATGCTCGAATATGGAAACTGAACAGGGCTCTCATGGAAGGATGTGCCACCGTAGGGAGCGTCTTGCACTTGCCGCTGAACAGGAGGCGTTTACGTAAGCTCACGGAGAATTATGTGGTATCTAACAGTAAGATAAAAATGGCTCTAGGCATTGAGAGAATGCCTGTATCTGCCCGTGAAGGATTATTGAAAACTATCCGTTCGTTTGAAGGGAAAAAATGAAGAGAGATGAAAAGGTTCCCGAATGATTTTATGTTTCAGCTTACAATAGAAGAAAAGGTTTTATCTTATGTTTTTCTTTGTACTAAAGATATTGATATTATACCAAATGTAAGAATTCTTTTCAGTTTTTCTAAAAATACTGTGGTTCGTTTTGACTATTGTTTTCAACAACAAAATCAAAGTGCGTTTCTCAAATTATATGGAAACCCCTTATGTTGTAGGAAAACTTAGTGAAAAAGAATACGAAGATCTAATTTATGATGCAACTACCATGCAACCTGGAACGCCTGTATCTGTCCTCTAGGCATTGACTTTAGAATAGAAGATAATTTGATTAATAGTAAATTTTGCGAATATGTTAAAACCATTAAAACAGTTTTTTTGTGATACGTGTGGGCAACTTATTGAGAACCCAGAAGACGGTTATGTTGAATGGATATCATTATTTCAGGATAATGGTACTGTCCTATCCAAAGATTTTAGGATAGTGCATCATCAGCCTAAATCTCCATATACCCATATCCCATCGGGATGTTATAATCATGATTCAAAAATTGGCCGTAGTGATCTCGACTTAAAGACATTTCTTCAATACAAGCATCAGTATATTTTCTCTTTCCTAAATCGTGGCTTCTTGCAGGATCCTAATGGAGAACTGCCGAGTGAGATAGAGGATTATGCTGCATTTGTGAATTTCTGCAGAAGAGTTACTATTCCCTATTATGAAGAAGCAAGATTCTATTTTGACGAAGCATTGGGCGATCCGTGCTTCAATAGTTGCAATGAAATTCGCCTTTTTCATGAAGATATATTGAAGAGTATCATTAACACTTTTTCGGAGTAATAGGGCTTGCCTGAAGACTATCCGCTCGTTTGAAGAAAAAGATAAATTGTTAAATGATAAAATTAAATAAGCATTAATGAGATTAATTCTTAATTTTGATGCAATAGATTAATTCAATAATGAGGAAATGAAAAAGCAAAAGTTATATTCTAAACAAGAAGAAGCTCCGGGAGAGGTTTCAGAACCAATATCGAACTATGGCGATACGTATGGAGCTGTGTTGAAGATGAAAGCTGTTGAAGAAATAATGAAGCTTGAAGAAGTCGATTTATTGGATAAGGCTGTGCGTTTTTTGCATGAACTAAGAGCTGAGAAAAAACAACTAACGGGACCTTGCCAATTTACTATTAATGAATTGAAAAAAGAGATTGAGGAAGCAGAAGAAGATGTTAGAAGAGGTAAAACTCACTCTATTGAAGAACTTCGAAACAGACATCCGTTATGTTAGTGGAATGGACAGCCAAAGCAATTACACATCTGGAAAAATTGTATGAAAACTGTATCTATTACACTAAAAGTGAACGTATTGCTTCAAAACTTTATAAGTAAGCGTCCAATTACTTTTTTTGC
>DBTL01000033.1 GCA_002307035.1 Bacteroides sp. UBA1317 | reverse complement strand
TCAAAATGAGAACAAGCAAGCTTTATTTCTGGTGATACAGTAATCTGATACATAACTTCTTCTATTTGTCGTTCAACATGATTCCGGATAAAATACGGCCTGATTTAATGCCTAGTCTGCGAGCCGAAAAGAACTCATTGTGATGGATATACGTGCAAATGCCCGCCACTTGTATCTGCTCGGCAGGTATCCCAAACTCAAGCAATTGCATACGATTTGCTTCCCACAAGTCGAGATGGTGCTTTCCCGTTTCATTATTCCACTGCGAGATTCGCGGCATGTCATAACCTTTGTTACGAAAAGCATCATAAACCTCCTCGCCTACTTCGAATGATTGTAGCGAGATGCCGGGCCCCACGCAAGCAAGAATATCTTGCCCATTGGAATCAAAAGTCTCTTTCATCACACCCAATGTTCCTGTAACAATAGCTCCCACCGTGCCTCGCCAACCGGCATGAATAGCAGCAACAACCTCATTCTTCCGATCGTAAAGAAGTATGGGAATGCAATCGGCAGTAGACACGCAAATGCAGTAACCTCTTTCCGCAGTTACAACAGCGTCTACACTCTGAAGTAATTCACGACGACCTCCGTCTGTTGCTTCAATAAAATCTTTATTTATGATACGAACTTCAACGCCATGAGTTTGAAAAGGAATAACCAGTTCATGAGGAAATTGAGGGAGAGAGCAGCACAACTTCTGTTGATTGCGTGCTATCTTTTCCGCTTCATCACCCGAGAAGGGTGAGCAATTAAATGTTCCGTAAGCATCGGAACTGCATCCACCACTACGGGTGGTTACAAAACAAGCGATGTTGGGATACGGACTAAACAGTTCATATCCCAACATCGCTTTATCTTTAGTCAACGAAATCATTTCTCTTCCAAATCTTCGTCATCATATTCGTAATCCAGATCGTCTTCTTCTTCCTCCTCTTCTATTCCATCTTTATAAACCAGATCTTCATCTTCACCCATATCGCGAAGTTCTTCTTTCAAACGAGCTACATCTTTGGGACGATGCACAATTCCTTCTATCTTATTACTCTCCTTATTCAATTCTTCCCATAGGAGATCTTTCAGAGTAGAAATACCCAGTCCGGTAAATGAAGAGATAAAGACATGAGGAACGCCTTCGGGCAAGGTTGGTTCTATTTCAGCCATCAATTCCTCATCCAGCATATCACATTTTGTAACAGCAAGCACTCGCTGCTTATCAAGCATCTCGGGGTTGAATGTTTTCAGTTCATTCAGCAAGATCTCATATTCTTTACGAATATCATCGCTATCAGCAGGAACCATGAATAGCAACAAAGAGTTACGTTCGATATGTCGCAAGAAGCGCAATCCCAAACCTTTTCCTTCGCTTGCACCTTCAATGATACCGGGAATATCTGCCATTACAAATGATTTCCCGTCACGATAAGGCACAATACCTAAATTCGGTTCCAACGTAGTAAACGGATAGTCGGCTATCTTTGGTTTGGCAGCAGAGATTGACGAGAGTAAAGTAGACTTTCCTGCATTCGGGAATCCTACTAATCCGACATCAGCCAACAATTTGAGTTCCATAATAATCGTAAACTCCTGCATTGGTTCGCCCGGCTGCGCAAAGCGTGGTGCCTGACGTGTTGCTGTGCGGAAATGCCAATTGCCCTGACCACCACGACCACCTTTAAGCAAAACTACTTCCTGATCATGCTCTGTTACATCACAGATATAATCACCAGTCTCAGCATTATAAACTACCGTTCCACAAGGGACCTCTATTATTTTATCTTCGCCATCTTTACCGAAACTACGGTTCTTACTACCCGATCCGCCATGACCGGCCAATGCATGACGATCATACTTCAGGTGGAGCAATGTCCAGTAATTCCGATTACCGCGCAAAATAATATGGCCTCCTCTTCCTCCGTCGCCTCCATCAGGGCCACCGTTAGCAACATACTTCTCGCGCCTCATGTGCGTAGATCCTCTACCACCCTTTCCAGAGCGGCAATATATCTTTACGTAATCAACAAAATTCGATTCAGCCATACTTTTTGTTATTAGAGATTAATAGCCAAGTAATAAGTAGAATTAGGAGTTTCCAATATCCAACTCAATACTTGGCTATTAAAAAATTATTCTTTTTCTATTGCTTTGCAGATATCAGCAAAGATTCCATCCATAGTACCCAATCCGGTAATATGTTGGTATACTCCTTCTTTCTTGTACCAGTCAATTAATGGAGAAGTTTGTGAATGATAAACAAACAAACGCTTTTTAATGGTTTCTTCGTTATCATCGGCACGTCCGGATTCTAATCCACGTTTAATAAGGCGCGCCATTAGTTCATCTTCGGCTACATCCAGGTCGAGCATTACAGAAACAGCTTGTCCTCTTGCCGCAAGCATCTCTTTCAAAGCTTCTGCCTGAGCAATAGTACGAGGAAAACCATCGAAGATAACCCCTTTACTCTCTTTGAAACTATCAAAAACACTCGCTAGGATATCAATCATTAATGCATCGGGAATTAATTGTCCCTGATCAATATAACCTTTAGCGGTTTTGCCAAGCTCCGTACCATTCTTTATTTCTGCACGAAGAACATCTCCCGTAGAGATGTGATTAATTCCGTATTTTGCAACAATACGTTCGCTTTGTGTTCCCTTTCCTGATCCGGGAGCACCAAAAATAATAACATTCAGCATCTTTCTTACTTAAATTATAATTCAAAAATAATTCTAATCCTATTATTCTACTACCGTATAAATGTCAGGGTAGTTGCGTCCATAGCCATCATAATCGAGCCCATAACCAACAATAAAGTCGTTTGGTATCTTCATGGCTACATATTCAATATCAAGTTTAACTTTCAGCTTATCAGGTTTCACAAGCAGTGAAGCTATATGAATATCTTTCGGACCGCGCGTTCCCAATGTTTCGATAAGACGCTGCATCGTAAATCCCGTATCTACAATATCTTCTACAATAACGATAGTGCGTCCCGCTATATCTTCGTTAATACCAATCACCTCCTTAATAGCTCCTGTAGACGATACACCTTGGTAAGAGGCTAACTTGACAAAGGAAATCTCACATGGAATGGTAATATGTTTCATCAGGTCGGCAGTAAACATAAACGAACCGTTTAATACACTTAAGAACAGCGGATTTTGATCCTTTAAATCGTTATTTATTTCATCTGCTACACGCTTCACCTCTCTGAGAATATCCTTTTCCATGATGGAAACGGAGAATAGTCGATCTTTTATTTTAATGGTGTTCATAACCAATACGTTTTATGATAATGGGGCAAAAGTACGATTTTTATTCCACTCCATGCATCATCTTCTGCAATTTCTTCGAAAGTAGAAAGAGAATGAGCGAAGCAATGCCTGACATTATGACAAAAATAAGAAAGAAATCAGACATCGTTTCAATACGGAAACCAAGTAAAGTTTTTGTCTTTCCAGCCTCGGGGTAAAAGCCTCCTAACAAACCGGCAAACTTATTCGCTGTAGCAGTTGAAAGGTACCAGAGTCCCATCATTAAGGAGGCGAAACGTACAGGCGTAAGTTTGTTTACCATAGAAAGACCGATAGGCGAAAGAGCGATCTCGCCCATAGTATGTATAAAGTAGAGCCCGGTAAGCCACATTAAGCTCACTTTTACTCCCGGTTGCACATCCTTCACTCCAAAACAGATAAACAAATACCCTAAAGAGAGCAAGAGTAATCCAATTGCTTGTTTGGAAGGAGAAGAAGGTTCCATTTTTCGTTTACTAAGGAAACCCCAGAAAGTAGGCATGATATATGCCAATATAACAACGAAGAAAGGATTGAAAGATTGAATCCACGAAGCAGGCATCTCCCATCCGAGAATAACCCGATCCGTTTGCTCGGCAGCAAACAGAGTCAGCGAAGCACCGGCTTGTTCATAAGCCGCCCAGAAAAATATCACAAAAAAAGCAATGATATAAATTACAAAGATACGATCGCGCTCTATCTTTGTTAATGATCCATCGAGCAAAATAGTAATCGGGAAAATAATGCAGGCCGTAAAGATACCAACGCTAATCCAGTCTCCATCTAGCCATTCATAGAATAAAAAGCCTAAAACAAGCGTAAGTAGAGCCAAAAGAAGAACGTTGCGAAGTTTATGAGTGTTGACCAATGGCACAGATGAGATCACGGACTCTTCTCGTATCTCTTTCTTAGCATCGGGCGTTATCCCTAATGGCATTCCATTGGGTCCAACCAGAAACTTATTCTTTTGTGTTTCAAAAATAACAATTGTGAGTATAATGACAAGAGCAGCAATTAGAAATCCCCACTTAAAATCTTCAGGATTACCTGTTTCTCCAAAATATCCGCAGACCAATGGTGCCATGAAAGCGCCTACATTTACTCCCATATAGAAAATGGTATAAGCAGAATCAATCCGTTTATCACCCGATTCATAGAGCTGCCCCACAAGTGAAGCTACAGTGGGTTTAAAACAACCATTCCCTAAAATAAGTAATACTAATCCGCTATACATGAATCCATGGGAGAACTGTACGGTATCAAGCATCGATGCACTAAGAAAAAGCAAGAACTGCCCAATTGCCATCATCACTGCTCCCCAACGTATGGAAAGTCTGATACCCCAATATTTATCGGCTATGTATCCGCCAATCAGTGGGGTCAGATAAACAAGGCCTGTATAACTTCCGTATACGGATGTTGCCAGTTCTTTATCAAACATTAATGCTTGGGTAAGGAAAAGAATAAATATGGCACGCATACCATAATAACTAAAGCGCTCGGCTGTGCTTGTGGCAAAGATCAGATACAACCCTTTAGGGTGGCCTTGAAGTGTACTCATGATTGGATGAAATCTATTTTATATTTATTAATAACGGCAAAAGTAGTTATTTTATGGGAGTTTTAAGACAAGCACTTGACGGTTTTAGTTGTAATGAGTATTTTTGCAGGCAAAGAATAAAAACAGAGAACAATGAAGATTTTTCAAAGTAGTAACATCAGAAAGTTAGATGCCTACACAATAGAGCACGAACCTATAAGTTCCATCGATTTAATGGAACGTGCCGCTCGTGCATTGACTACAGCTATTTCAACTCAGTGGTCAAAAGAAACACCTATTACTGTATTTGCCGGCCCGGGAAATAATGGCGGCGATGCCCTCGCAGTAGCACGTATGCTAGGAGAAAAAGGTTACAACGTAGAAATATACTTATTCAACACACAAGAGAAGCTATCATCCGACTGTCAAACGAACAAAGAATTGATAGAAGTAATGGATGAGGTTCGTTTCACAGAAGTAACGTCTCAGTTCACACCACCTTCACTAACGAAAGTACATTTGGTAATTGACGGACTTTTCGGATCAGGTTTAAACAAACCTCTGAATGGTGGATTCGCCGCAGTAGTAAAATACATCAATGCTTCACCAGCCACAGTAGTAGCTATTGACATGCCTTCCGGATTAATGGGAGAAGAAAACACTTTTAACATCCGAGCAAACATAATCAGAGCTGATTATACCTTTAGCCTACAATTGCCGAAACTGGCTTTTCTTTTTTCCGAAAATGAAGAATTTATAGGAGAATGGAGCTTGCTCGATATTGGAATAAGCGAAAAAGCCATTGCCGAAACCGAGAGTGACTATGCGCTACTCGAATTAGAAGATATACGCGCGCTCATAAAACCAAGAAAAAAATTTGCGCACAAAGGAATTTTTGGTCATGCGCTACTCATTGCGGGTTCATCCGGTATGGCCGGAGCATCAGTTCTTGCAGCGCGGGCATGTTTACGCTCAGGAGTGGGACTATTAACTGCACACGTCCCTGCACAAAACCGGAACATCCTACAGACAAGCGCTCCGGAAGCCATAATTGAATCTGATTTAAGCGAAACGCATTTCAGAACACTAACAGATACTGAAGAATACCAGGCGGTAGGCATCGGACCGGGACTTGGTAGACATGTAGAAACAGAAGCAATCTTACTTCAACAAATAGAGAGTTGCCAAACACCTATGGTGATAGATGCAGATGCATTGAATATTCTGGCTGAAAATCGTTATGCCCTTTCTTCCATACCTAAAGGTTCTGTTTTGACGCCGCATCCGAAAGAGCTTGAACGCCTGGTAGGCAAATGCCAGGATTCTTACGAACGATTGATGAAAGCTTGTGAACTGGCACGAAACATAAATGTCCACATTGTATTAAAAGGCGCATATTCCACAATTATAACTCCACGAGGAAAATGTTATTTCAACCCTACAGGGAATGCAGGGATGGCTACCGCCGGAAGCGGAGATGTGCTTACAGGCATTGTTCTTGCACTCTTAGCGCAAGGATACGTTGCCGAAGATGCTGCCAAGATAGGTACTTATGCTCATGGACTTGCAGGAGATTTTGCTCAAAAACGATATGGGATGATCAGTCTTACTGCGGGAGATATTATTGAATGTCTACCTGAAGCATGGAAGATACTTAGTGAATAGCAAAAGCAGCATTGACTGTTTTTCACTTACATTAGTATGAAATTATCAAATACATTGATTATATTTGCCATTAAACCAGCTAAAAGAAAAGGAACAAATGAAAAATTCTATTCTATTTTTAAGCTTACTTCTCTTCTCTTCCACCACCTATGCCCAAACCAAAGTAACGGTAGGAGTCACACGTGGAAAAGACTTCGGGGTGACTTATGCCCTACCCAAGACCGAAGTTGAAATAGAAGTGAAAGCAATTAAAGTAACATATACCCCGGGAGAGTTTGGAAAATATGCCGACCGCTATCTTCATCTTACAAATATATCTATCGATCCCGAAGAATATTGGGAATTAGTCAGTGTAAAAGCTCAACCTATTGGGGTTCCGGATAATGAACGAACTTACTTCGTTAAGATGAAGGACAAGACGGTGGCTCCTCTAATGGAATTAACCGACGACGGCATTGTACAGTCTATCAATATGCCTATAGCAATAAAAAAGCCAGCTATCACAAACGATGCTCCAGCTAAACAAAAAAATAAAGTCAACCCACGTAGTTTCCTTACAGAGGAAATATTAATGGCGAATTCGACGGCAAAGATGGCAGAGTTAGTTGCCAAAGAAATATATAATATCCGCGAAAGCAAAAATGCACTCTTGCGGGGACAAGCTGACAACACGCCGAAAGATGGCGAACAACTGAAACTGATGCTCAACAATCTTGATGAGCAAGAACGTGCCATGACCGAAATGTTCTCTGGAAGTAATGAAAGAGAAGAAAAGACATTCACAATGCGCTTAGTGCCAAACAAAGAGTTCAAAAATGAAGTACTCTTTCGGTTCTCAAAAAAACTAGGAGTAATAGCTAGCAATGATTTGGCCGGCGAACCGGTTTACGTTAACCTAACGGATATGAAAACAGTAACAATCCCTACTCTAGAAGGAGATAAGAAGAAAGAACTTGAAGGCGTGGCTTATAATGTTCCGGGGAAAGCTCAGATCTCAATTGTAAAAGATAAAAAGCCGCTCTTTGAAGGAGAAATTCCGGTAACTCAGTTCGGTACAATAGAATACTTGGCTCCCGCTTTATTCGATAAGAAATCAACCATTAAAGTATTATTTAACTCCACTACAGGTGGGCTGGTAAAAGTTGACAGAGAGGAAGATAAATAACATTTTGCTACCTAACTTAATTAAATAAAAAGAGCACAACGCAATAATACGTTTGTGCTCTTTTTATTTAGCAAGATTAAACCTCTAATCAGAGGAGATTTCTATCCTTCCCGACTACTTCTGAATATTAGACTTTTCAAGACCATATCCATATTTTTTATTAGCAACTCTCAGCAATAGTGCCACAGCCAAAGAAAGTATTGCAAAACCAGTGAACACAAGCATTGGCACAGTATAATCATATTGATTAACGCCATCTACAGAATCAACAATACAATACTCTTGTTGTATCCAGCCGATAAGATTCGGAACTCCCCATAGTCCAATATTCTGAATAAAGAAGATTAATGCATAAGCAGTCCCCAATTGGTGAGCAGGGAATATTTTTGCTACCGAAGGCCACATAGCAGAAGGCACTAAAGAGAAAGCAATACCTAGAACTATCATCAAAATCACAGCTATTATCCAGTTATCCACACCAGGAATAGCATAAATGAGGTGAACAAAGATGAGCATAGCTGCACCTATAATCATAATAGTATCAGCCTTACCTCTGCTATCCACTAATCCACCAAATACCGGAGTTAAAATCAAAGCCCCTAGTGCAGGAAGTCCAACTATTGATCCTGCAAAATCAGGATCGATTGCATACTTACTAACCATCAGTTCTGAAGCAAATTTTTGGAACGGGAACACACAAGAGTAGAAAAGCACACAAAGCAGAGCAATAAGCCAAAAACCAGGATTAAGTAGGATCGTCTTCACATCCTTGATAGAAAACTTCTCTTCATTTCCTGTTCCTTCCGGACTCGCAGCCTGCTGCTTATCAAGTTTTTTGTCTAACACGGAGAAAGCGAAGAAAGCAATCGTACCACCAACAAGTAACACTAAACCTATTAGCACAGGAGTAGCAAGGCCAAAACTTTTGGCAATGGGAATGGCAACTGAATAAGCTGCCTGAGAACCGATACGGGCCAAAGCAACCTGTACGCCCATAGCAGTAGCCATTTCTTTTCCCTTGAACCACTTAGCTATCATCTTAGTTACAGTAATACCCGCTACCTCGGCACCCACTCCAAAAATAGAATATCCGGATGAGGCAATAAACACGCCCATCTTATGCCCAAAAATGATTGTTTGACTATCTGCTAGTTCTGTGATTCCATAATATTGCAAAGCTGTGCCGGCCACCATTAAGATGGTAGACAGCTTTCCTGTAAAACGAATGCCAAAGCGATCTAGAATAAGTCCTCCCCAAATGAGCATTAACAAAAAGACATTAAGAAAACTATATGCTCCCGTATAATATCCGTAATCAGTACTTCCCCATGCCAAATCTGATTCAAGCATTGTTTTGAGTGGCGCCATTACATCATTCACAAAATAGGCAGCCATCATAGTGAATGCCACAACTCCCAAAGCCATCCAACGGGTCGCTTTCGAGTCGTTCATTTTTTTATTCAGTTGTTCTGTCATTGTAGTCTATATTCTTATAAATTATTTAATTCGGTGACAAAGATAATGAAATCATGCATCCATCGGCAACTAAAAGACACATTTTACGGCAAAAAAGATGCGAAGCTATTCATTATATTAATGAATAGTTTCGCATCTTTAATTTAGAAACATTCTGCTTCTATTTTGCTGAATCTGAAGGTATTGTTGTAGCCGGAACTGTAGTCTCTGCTTTAGGAGCAGCTGTTCCAGCAGGCAAATTATACGGGTTCGTGGTTTCTTCTTTCTGAGCTTGCTCCAATATAACGTCTCCATCTTTGCTAGCAGCAGAAGGAAGGACGTAAGCAGATGCAACGCTTAAGATTACAATAAAAGCAGCTAATCCCCAAGTCGTCTTCTCAAGAAAGTCAGTGGTCTTGCGTACGCCCATAATCTGGTTGGATGAAGAAAAGCCTGAAGACAAACCTCCCCCTTTGGAATTCTGTATCAGTACAATAAAGCACATCAATATGGCAGCAATGACCATTAAGATAACTAATAATAAATACATTTTGTTATTTTGATTTAGCGTTAATAATCAATTTCTCTAAGAACCTAATCTGATCTGCAAAGTAAGCATTTTTTTTTGGATATTTCAAGCTTAATTTTTCAATTATTTCCAGCGCTTTAGAATATCGTTGCTGTTTAATATATATTTTAGCTAAAGTTTCGGTAAAGCAACTCTCATCTTCCTCATCCCGATAGATATCAGCTATCGGTAATTCAAGGCTGCTTTCCTCATTATCATCCAAAGATTTAAGTCTTAATGAAGAAAAATCAGTATTGTTCATCTCTATAAAATCATCAATAAGTTCATGCCCCCGCAACCTTGGCACTTGAATTTCGGATTCTTCAATCGGTTGTAATGCATCTTGCTCGACCAAATAAGCTGTATAGTCCGTTGCATAATCAAAATCAGTCTGTTGTTGAACGGACTCTTTGGGTATAGAAGAAAGAAATGCATCAATGAGAGTAAGGGTACGATCCAAACTAGGTTCGTTTTCCAGCCCATCAACAAGCTGTTTTTTCTTTCTAGAGCTGTGAAGAACATACTTTTCGCCCTCTATCAAATAGAATAGGACCCGACGATCAGCGACATAAAGTGCAGCCTTTCTCAATTCGGCACCAAAAGTTATATCATGGAGTATATAGAGATTTTTAAGATAAAGAAGTCGTAAAGACTGAAAATAGGGATAACGAATCAGCAAGGTACGTAGCTCGTACAAAGTATCTTTATTCAGTACATCAGGATGCTGAATCCATTCTTGTAAATTAGTTGATGTCATTGGGTTACCAATTAGCTACAGTTGCGTTGAATATCTGATCCGTAATATCCTCCACCATTTGTTCAATCAGTTCATCTTGCACAGACGTAAGCGTTTTCGTTGAATCATATGTCCGATAAGCAGTGAACTGTTGTTCCAAATCTTCTTCATGATTGGTGTTATTTACATAACGCACATTCACTGTAATGGTAAGCTTAACTTCTGAAGAATAACCATCCGACTTCACTGCTTGGTTATATTGATTATAACCGGTAATCTCACCCTCTATCGCCAAATCAGCATTCCGCGAAACCATTCGTAAACGAGTCTGCTGAACGTAGATATTTCTCAACTTTTGATTGAATTTTGTAGCCAGTGGAGTATATACATAAGCCGCTTTTATAGGAAAATCAGCAATAGAAATGGTTTTTACTTTATCATAGTTGATGGAAGCTCCATTAAACTTATAAGAAATGCTACACGAGTTTACCAATACCAGCAAAGAAACAAATAAAGTTATCCGCGTTATCTTTTTAATCCAATCCATATTCTTTTATTTTTCGATAAAGGGTACGTTCCGAAATATTCAAATCTTTAGCCGCATTCTTTCTTTTGCCATGATGTTTGTCAAGCGCTTTACGTATAAGTTCTTTCTCCAAATCATCGAGTGATAAAGACTCTTCAATATATTCTTCCGTGTCTTGTATATCATCATCCTGTTGTGCATTCGAGGGATGTACTAAATTAATAGTGGGTCCCGATTGAGGCGGAGTTACTACAGAAGGAGCATAAAAAGCCGGAGTAGAGGTAGGAACATTGTTAGAAACAGTTCCTCTTTCTGACATGATCTCATGGACAAGTCTTTTCAATTCAGTTACATCTTGGCGCATATCAAACAGAACCTGATAAAGAATCTCGCGTTCACTTTCAAATCCCTTACCAATCTTCACTCCAAGCAATGTCGGTAAGCGTTGTTCTTGTTGAGATGGCAGGTATGTTTGCAAGATACTCGCTGTTATTTCACGATTTGTTTCTATAATGGATATCTGCTCTGTAATGTTCTTCAACTGCCGAACATTACCCGGCCAAGGATAGGATAGAAGACTATGGCGAGCATCTTCGGT
>DBTL01000111.1:32609-33146 GCA_002307035.1 Bacteroides sp. UBA1317 | reverse complement strand
GAAATGATACCCCCGAAGGCGATAGGGAAAAAGAGAAACGAATCAGCCGTTTCACCTACTACAGTAGACCAAATGGCACGAGCGGAGAAATTCTTTCCACCACTGGCTAACTTCATCTTGCTCATCACATAAGCATTCAGGAATGAACCGACCAAGAAAGCAATTAAGCTGGCTACCACGATTCGCGGCGCCATGCCAAAAACAAAATTAAAACTTGATTCGCCTTCCCAAAACGGAGCAGCCGGAAGAGCCACAGCTATCTGCCCCAAAGCAACGACAAAGAAGTTCATCGCAAAACCACTCCAAATAATGAGACGAGCTTTCTTAAAGCCCCACACTTCTGCAATGCAATCATTGATGATGTACGAGATTGGGAACACAATCAGTCCGGCAGTAACGGTAATGCCAAAGACTTGAATTACTTTTGTTTCGAGAAGATTGGCTGCGATAAGACATACATTAAACAGAATGCCAAGCAGCATGAAAGGAACGGATACTTTATTATTCATAAATCTTGTTTTTTACGTGGTATTCAAG
>DBTL01000111.1:0-32373 GCA_002307035.1 Bacteroides sp. UBA1317 | reverse complement strand
TCTTGTTTTTTACGTGGTATTCAAGCACACGGTGGTTATTAATCACTTACTATTTGAAGCTGCAAAGATATGTAATCCTTATGAAATAAAAAAGCAGATGGCAAATCATCTGCTTTTTTATCCAGGCAAATAGCCTTTTATTTACTCTCTATTTGAATCTTTTTCGCCTTCTTTGCCGCCATAATAAGACGGATAGAACGGTCGTAAGTAAGATAACTCCAAACCCAGTTGAGCAACACCATCACCTTGTTTCTAATACCAAGAATAGAGCGAAGATGGACAAGCAACCAAATAATCCACGCAAACCATCCGTGCATTCTTACCTTCTTAAAGTCGGCTACTGCTTTGTTTCTACCGATTGTGGCCAGAGAACCAAGATTACGATAATGAAAAGCAGATAGTTTCTTACCATTTTCTAACTTTTTCAAATTAGAGGCCAGCAAATGACCTTGCTGAATAGCTACCTGAGCCAACTGCGGATGTCCGTTAGGGTAATCTTTTTCCGTCTGCAAGCAAACATCACCAATGGCAAACACATTCTCGATGCCCTTTACCCGATTGAACTCATCCACCAAAATTCGTCTTCCTCTACCCAGCATATCAGCACCGATATGATCAAAAGAAGTCGCAATAACACCACTCACCCATATAAAAGTGCGTGTAGGAATATCCATTCCATTATTCAGTATCACCTTGCCATCCTTGTAGTCTTGCACTAATGTGTTCAGCATCACATTTACACCCATTCCCCGAAGAAACTTCTCCGCATTTTCAGAAGCATTGGCAGACATGGCGGCAAGTAATCTCGGTCCGGCTTCAATGAGATACACGTTCACCTTGTGAATCTCCATTTCCGGATAATCCTTGGGGATCACAAATTTCTTCATTTCCGAAAGTGCACCCGAAACCTCCACTCCGGTGGCACCACCACCCACAATCACAATATTCTGCAGAGCCTGCCTCTCCTTCAAATCCTCCGTAGTAAGTGACTTCTCAAGATTGGCCAACAGCGCATTACGCATGGCCATCGCCTCTTCCACCGTTTTCATAGGCATAGCAACACTTTCGATATTCTCATTACCGAAATAATTAGTCGTAGTTCCTGTAGCAAGAACCAGATAATCATATTTCAACGGGCCAATAGATGTTTCGATAAGATTATTTTCTGAATCGACACCGGTTACGTCTGCCCAACGGTAATAAAAATCCTTTCTTTTCTGAAAAATCTTTCGAAATGGGAAAGCAATCCAACTAGGTTCCAACCCAGCCGAAGCCACTTCATAAATCATGGGAAGAAATTGGTGGTAGTTATTTTTGTCCAGCAGCACTACCTGAAAACCACTCTTGCATAACTTGTTAGCTAATTCCAGGCCTCCGAAGCCACCACCAACAATTACAACACGTTTCTTTTCAACCTTAGGTACATTAAAATTCATATATTGTCTATTGTTTAACTAAAATAAAACAGCATATGCCAAGGCCTTTTACGAACCATGGCATTGCATCATTAACAAATTTCCCTTATTGAGGTTGCAAAGGTAGTAGCTTTAATTATGTTGAGCATCCAAATATTACGTAATTTTATGTTCTTCAGCATAAAAATTTAAAAATATTATCTTTTTGCTATGTTGACATTTCAATCGTTACATTTCATTTATCAAAGCGCCTGTTTTGTTTATATTCTCGTACCTGTTTTTGCTCCAAAAAGTTCGCACACCTCTCAGCCACCCATTCAGCCATCTCAATTCATTGAGAATCAACAGACTAAAGGTTTCTTCCAAACACCTCTTCGCCAACCCTTCAGCCACAATATAATAAATATAAGTATTTAAAGATAAGAGTGCATTTTGAGGTGATTTTTAGTTGCGAGCCAGTCCCTATGAATTAGACTCATGTATACTATTATTTCTTTCTGCAAAAAGAAGGCCTTCGGATAAAAAAACAAAGCTTTGTTTTTTTATCCGAAGGCCTTCTTTTTAAACTATTTGAAGCGCTCTCCTTTTTGAATAAGAAGACTAGAATTTATAGTCTATACCAACACCAAAAACCTTATTGGTACGTCTGTAAACGTCGGTCCCGGCTAATCCGGTGCCATTGTAACTATCATAGTCTTCTTTATAATTGCCATAATTGGTCCAGAAATAAGCCACATTAACCTTGGCATTCTTTGCAATATTAAATCCCGCACCAAATCCGTAGGAGTATGAACTTACGGCAAAACTCATATCATTCTGATAACCATCTCCAACATCATATTTGGTACGTTGCATACCGGCACTCACTTGTGCCCATTTGCATACATCCCATTCGGCACCAGCTAAAAATTCGTTTGTTCCTTCGTTAATATAATCTTGCTTATTATTAGCCATCTTGGCATGAGTATCAAAGAAATGATGATAACCTACGGATGCGCGTAGCTCAGGAAGAATTTCGTAAGTAACACCGGCGGTAAGTAAACTAGGTATATCATGTGGTGTATTGACTCCATCGTTATAAGCGACAAGGCCTGTTGTATTTTTCTTTGTTTTATTTTCGATGTTTAACTTAGTATTGAACTCATATTTCACACCTACATTCCACTTCCCTTTTTTGAAATTAACACCCAAAATAGGAGTTATACCCCATCCGGTTTGATCACAATCGAGTTCCTTATCTTCAAATTTCGCAGCTGTCTCCTGCATCGTTGCAGCTTGAGTACGATACGCCTCTGCAGTAGCAGTATTTCCAGCAGCTTCATAACTAGCAGCAACTTGAGTAAGATAGGTTGATACCCCAGTAAAGTAATCGGATACATTCACCATCGATCCACCATTAATATTTGCTTGAATATCTCTCAAATAGCCAAAATAGCTATTGTTTACATAATTAGCCCTCATACCAACATAAGCAGAAAAGTTCTCATTAATCTTATAAGTTGCCCCTATCTGCAAACCATAAATAATCTGAGAACCATCCATATAACTCTGCACGGAATACTGATCTGTTCCGGTTAACCCTGCCGCTGTAAGAGTTGCCGGTACCATCGCTACTCCCGATTCAAAAGAGCCAAGTCCATTATTGAACGTAGCCTTACCACCACCACCGGTTACGGCAAAGCTCCCACTGAAAGCCCAATTTCCTTTCTTATACACACCATATAAACTGGGAATAAAAGGAACCGAAGCTTCACCTTTAAATTTCTTTGTTGCTTCCCCGCCATTACCCGCAAACGGAGCAAATGTGGAAGTGATTGTTCTTGTCTGGAAAGCACTTTGCACATTGAATGACATATGAAAGCCATCTTCCATGAAAGCCAGTCCGGCCGGATTAGAATATACAGCATCAATCTGCGTAGAAGCATCTCTAGCCAAATATCTTAGAAACAAGATGTGTTGATTGGTATTTGTCAGGAGCCCACCTGCAAAAGTTGGAATTGAAACGATTAGCAACACTACACTAATCAGGGTTAATTTTCTCATCTAATTCTTTTTTTAAGTTAATCAGGCCGCAAAGGTAGCACAAATATGCACACAAAAAATATGTTTGTGCATAATATTTTGCTTCACTAAGCTATTTTAATTAAGAATAGAATAGTTATATTTGAAACCATCAAGAAAAAGAAGAAGAATTTTACAAAAGAGAAGGTCACATTACAAACAACACTCAAAACAAAGGGGAAATGCAAATGGGCTCAGGCAACAGGAAACAATTCATCGACTGTAAGTGTTTAAATTAAAATAACGATAGAGACAGAACAACGATTAAACCAATCAAACTATGGCATTTACAATCGCTTTTTTCGGAACACAACCATATGACGAATCATCTTTCAATTTGAAGAATGCTGACTTTGGCTTTGATGTCAGATATTTCAAAGGGCATCTCAACAAAAACAACGCTATCCTTACGCAAGGAGTGGATGCAGTCTGCATCTTCGTTAACGATACGGCTGATGCTGATATTATTAATATAATGGCTACCAATGGAGTAAAACTATTGGCCTTACGCTGTGCCGGATATAATAACGTGGACTTGGATGCCGCCATCGCTGCCGGAATAAAAGTAGTACGGGTACCCGCCTACTCACCATACGCAGTAGCCGAACATACAGTGGCTCTGATGCTTTCATTGAATAGAAGAATCCCACGTGCTACATGGCGAACAAGAGATGGAAACTTTTCACTTCACGGACTGTTAGGCTTCGATATGCACGGAAAGACAGCGGGCATCATCGGGACAGGTAAAATAGCTAAGATCTTAATTCAAATTCTTCGGGGGTTCGGGATGAATATTCTGGCTTACGATCTCTATCCGGATCATAACTTTGCCAGAGAGCATCAGGTGGTATATACTTCACTCGACGAACTTTATCATAGTTCGGATATCATTTCGCTACATTGCCCCCTCACCGAGCAAACCAAATACCTTATTAATGATTATTCCATCAGCAAGATGAAAAATGGCGTGATGATTATCAATACCGGAAGAGGACAGTTAATACATACCAATGCATTGATTGAAGGACTAAAGAACAAGAAAATCGGGTATGCCGGACTGGATGTGTACGAAGAAGAAGGTGATTACTTTTACGAAGATAAATCCGACCGTATTATGGATGATGACGTATTAGCCCGATTGCTCTCTTTCAACAATGTCATCGTAACCTCACACCAAGCTTTCTTTACGCAAGAGGCCTTGGGAAATATAGCAAACACTACGTTACAAAATATCAAAGACTTTATAGATAAGAAGCCTTTGGCCAATGAAGTAATAAAATAAATAAGTAAAAATGAAAACAGTAATAGATAAAGCAAGTAGCCGTGGGCATTCTCAATACAATTGGCTCAACAGTTATCATACTTTCAGCTTCGATAATTATTATAATCCTGCACGAATGAACTTTGGTGCTTTACGTGTTCTGAATGACGATTGGATAGCCTCCGGAGAAGGCTTTGAGACGCACCCGCATAAGAACATGGAAATCGTAACCATAACTTTAAAAGGGCATTTAAAACATGGGGATAGCAAAAAAAACGAACAAGTAATCACTGTAGGGAATATTCAAGTGATGAGTGCCGGAACCGGTATTTTCCATAGTGAGAAAAACAATAGTATTTCGGAACCTGTTGAACTTCTACAAATATGGATTATGCCAAAACAAAAAAACACAAAACCTTTATATCAGGATTTCAATATCAATGCATTAAAGAAAAAGAATGAATTGGCGCTTATCATATCTCCAGATGGAAGCACGGATGCTAAATTGCTCCAAGACGCATGGTTCTCAATCGGTGAAATTGAAGCCGGGAACACAGTGAATTACAAACTACATCAACCGAACAATGGAGTATATGCATTCGTCATAGAAGGAAAAATCCAACTTGATAATATCCTTTTATCGCGAAGAGACGGCGTCGGAATTTCTGAAACAGACACAATAGAAGTACAAACTTTAGAAGAGACACATCTACTATTCATTGAGGTCCCGATGTGATAGAATGAGCATGAAAATAAACCTTGCAAATATTCGACAGGAATATACTAAAAGTGGTTTGAAAGAGAGCGATCTACCTGCAGACCCACTTACATTATTCGAAAAATGGTTAAACGAAGCGGTAGAAGCCAAAGTGGAAGAGCCTACTGCCGTTTTGGTTGGCACGGTGTCTCCCGAAGGTACTCCCTCCACACGCACCGTGCTGCTGAAAGCTTTACGCAAAGGCCAGTTTGTATTCTATACCAACTATGATAGCCGCAAGGGAAGCCATTTGGCACAGAATCCGCACATCTCCCTCTCTTTCGTCTGGCACGAATTGGAACGACAGGTACACATAGAAGGTATCACCTCAAAAGTGTCCTCTGAAGAATCAAATGATTACTTCAAAACACGTCCTTACAAAAGTCGCATCGGCGCAAGAATCTCCCCCCAAAGTCGCCCTATCAGCAGTCGGGTAGAGATCATGCGATTATTTGTTGCCGAGGCTGCCCGCTGGATAGGCAGAGAAGTGGAGCGTCCCGAAAACTGGGGCGGATACGAAGTAACTCCTACTCGCATAGAGTTTTGGCAAGGACGCCCCAGCAGACTTCACGACCGCTTTCTATACACTCTTCAAGAAGATAAATCCGATTGGAAGCATGAACGGTTGGCACCTTAAGCAAAAAGTTCTTACCGAACAACGAGTCTACAATTAAAGAATTTTGGCTTAATGGATGAAGGCGGTTTCGCTATTATTCGTATTTTTACAGCTAAATCATTTATTTATGAAACTGACCTACATCTATCACAGTGGCTTTGCCATTGAAGCCGAAAATGTAACCATTATTATCGACTATTATAAAGATTCCTCCGAAACAGCACCCAATCAAGGCGTTGTGCACGATGAACTTCTTCACCGCCCCGGTAAAATCTATGTCCTTTCCTCACACTTTCATCCCGATCATTTCAACCGCGACATACTGGCTTGGAAAGAGCAACGACCGGATATACACTACATCCTATCCAAAGATATTTTGCAAAGCCATCGCGCTTCGAAAGATGATGGTACCTATATCGACAAACCGGAAGTATACGAAGACGATACCCTGCGTATTCAGGCATTCGGCTCTACCGATGCCGGAATCTCTTTCCTCATTGAACTGGAAGGCATGAAAATATTTCATGCCGGAGACCTGAATAACTGGCATTGGATGGAAGAATCAACCGAACAAGAAGTTCGCAAGGCCGAAGGAGATTTTTTGGCAGAAGTGAAATTCTTGCAACAGACCGCACCTGCTATTGACTTGGTCATGTTTCCTGTAGATTCAAGGTTAGGAAAAGATTATTTTAGAGGAGCCAAGCAGTTCGTGGAACAAATAAAAACGTCTATATTTGTACCCATGCACTTTGGAGAGGATTATGCGGGAGGCAATGCTTTCCGTAGCACTGCTCAAGCCCACGGCTGCAAATTCATCAACATAACACATCGAGGAGAAAAATTCGAAATCAAATAAATAAAGACAATAATACCATTATGAACAAACTAACACATCTCTTAGCCGTGATGTTCCTCTTCTGCCTTCCTATAATCATGCAAGCGCAAGAAGATGAAGATGAAAAAGTCGATTTAACCAAATATTTGGTTGGCGCAATTCCCGAGAAAGAAGGAAAAGTCGTTTTCTCAGAAGAGTATAATCTTCCTGGAATGTCAAAAGAACAAGTTTTTGATAAGATGCTTGGGTGGATGCAAAAGCGCCTGCAGAAAAACAAAAACACAAGCAGAGTAGTCTATTCCGACAAAGAGAAAGGAATGATAGCCGGAATGGGAGAAGAATACATTGTATTCAAATCAAGCTCTCTCTCACTAGATCGGACATTGGTGAACTACCAGCTAACAGCTACATGTTTGCCCGAAAAATGCCTATTGGATATTGAGAAGATACGCTATACCTATCAGGAGAAAGAAAAATATACTGCCGAAGATTGGATCACAGATAAATATGCATTGAATAAAGACAAAACAAAGTTGGTGCGTGGATTATCTAAATTTCGCGTAAAGACTGTTGATTTTGCCAATGAACTTCTTGCAAATGCGCAAAAAGCCATGGGGGCAGTTCCCTCTGTTGCCGCACAAGTTGCTCCAGCTGCAACAGTTGTTGTACCGGCCACTGCAAGGCCCGACGTAAGTTCCATACCCGCCATCGCTACAAGTCAAGAAACCAATGCTCCCGTTGCGAATCTGGCCGGATACAAACAGATCGCACCCGATAAGATTCCGGGTAACATCGTTAAAATGCTTTCTCAAGACTGGATGCTAATAACAGCCGGCGGCAATGAAAAATTTAATATGATGACTGCTAGCTGGGGTGGTCTGGGTGTATTGTATGACAAACCCGTCACCTACTGCTTCATCAACCCCACTCGTTATACCTATCAGTTAATGGAAACTAACGACACCTACACACTGACATTTTACACAGAGGCCTACCGTGACGCACTGAAGTATTGCGGGAGTAACTCCGGTAAAGACGGTGACAAAGTAAAAGGTGCGGGACTAACATCCATCACAACTCCTACCGGAAGCAAAGCGTTTTCTGAAGCATGGCTCATCATAGAGTGTCGCAAGCTTGTGTCGCAATCGCTCACTCCCGAAGCTGTTTCCGATAAAAAAATCAAGGAGCAATGGGCTGGAAAGCAAATGCACAAAATGTATATTGGTGAGATTATCAATGTATGGGTGAAATAAAAGAAGCAGAGCTATGGAAATAAAAAGTAAATTCGACCACTTTAATATCAATGTAACCAATCTGGAACGTAGCATTACTTTCTATGAAAAAGCATTGGGACTCAATGTGCATCACCGTAAAGAAGCAAAAGACGGTTCTTTTATTCTCGTCTATCTGACAGATAACACAAGCGGCTTCTTATTGGAACTCACTTGGCTGCGAGATCATGCTCAAGCGTATCAATTAGGTGAAAATGAAAGTCACCTCTGCTTCCGTCTGGAAGGAGATTATGACGAGATTCGCAAGTATCATAAAGGGATGAACTGCGTCTGTTTTGAGAATACAGACATGGGGCTTTATTTCATCAACGATCCGGATGATTACTGGATTGAGATCCTACCGATAAAGTAAAAACCTATCAAGCATTACCCATAAAAAAAGTAGTTAAGCAATGGTTCATCAGAGAACATGCTTAACTACTTTTCTTGTTATTAGCGACAACCGCCTATTATTTATGCCTGTTGGCACGTTTCTGTCTAATCTCAGCTTTCATCTTTGCAGAGCCGGAATTATGTAAACCTTTCATATAGGCTGTTTTCTTGGCCTTGGTCTTTACTTTAGGTTTCTCTTTCCCTCTTTCCGGTTCTTTAGCTTTACCTTTAAAGACTATACCACCCATTATTGCATCTTCTATGCTCATACAACTCCTTTATTCATTCATAAATTAAGCTACAAAGATAAGCATTTTTTGTGGATAGACAGTATAAATCCTTATCTTTGCTGCTAACTTATAATACCCACATTCATGAAAGCAACTCTGCTCACAGCCAACAACGACCCCATGGGTGCAGCCATAACCGATTATTTTACCCATCACAAGGCCGATCGCTTACGTGTATTTTCCTCTTTATTCGATGAAGATGAGATACCTGTAAAAGATTTATTCCGAGCACCAACCCGTATGCCTATCATAGAGCGGACGGCATTACAATTGGCCAAGGGGAAGATCTTAGATGTAGGTGCAGGTAGTGGTTGCCATGCTCTGGCACTTCAGGAAGCAGGCAAAGAGGTTTGTGCCATTGACATTTCTCCTCTGTCAGTAGAAGTAATGAAACAACGTGGGGTGAAGAATGTGCAACTCGTCAATCTCTTTGATGAAACCTTTTGCGAACACTTCGACACCATTCTGCTACTAATGAATGGTTCCGGAATCATAGGCAAAATAGAAAATCTACCAACTTTCTTCCTCAAGATGAAGCAACTACTCAACCCGGACGGATGTGTACTGATGGATTCAAGCGATCTTCGCTACCTGTTTGAAGAAGAAGATGGCAGCTATCTTGTCGACTTAGCCGGAGATTATTATGGTGAAATCGATTTCGAGATGCAGTACAAAGAGATAAAAGGAGATGTTTTCGATTGGCTCTACATTGATTTCCAGACACTCAGCCTGTACGCCACGCAACACGGATTCAAAGCAGAGCTGGTAAAAGAAGGCAGACACTATGATTATCTGGCAAAATTAAGTTTGACCAAATAAAATCTTAGAGGCCACACCTCACCACCGCTACTCAACGCACCTTTATTCCCAACTAATTTCAGTTAAGAATAGAAGCGTGTATGAAGCAATGAATCACTTCTTCAGCATTGCATCAATCTTCTGAACCAATGAAGCAAACTCAGGTTCATTGTACAGCCGGGTAAGTTTCACAATACGCCCGTCACGATCGATAAGCACATTGCGTGTAATGCCGGAGTCACGTAAAGCATACTTCGAGTAGATATCCGCCCCGGGATCCAAACCCAGCGGATAAGTCACTTTCACTGCTTTTCCAAACTCAACGACCTTGTTCAACGGTTCATCACGGTCGACACCGATAAGCATGAACTCATTATTCTCTTTGTGCTTTTGCCAAATATCGCTTTCAATAAAAGGCATCTCCTTGCGGCACACACTACACCAACTGGCAGTAAACTGCAACATTACAACTTTGCCACGAAGGGATGAAAGAGCAACCGTTCTTCCATCTGTCAGAGTCACCGTAAAATCAGGAGCCATCTCTCCCACCCGAACAATATAGCCTGTACTATCAGCTTTCACTTCACCTTGATTTGGAGATTTAAACTCTTTAGCAGATACGCTGCCAACCCAAAAAGACAGCAAAATGCAGGAAATACAAAATAATTTTATCTTCATCATTTCATTATAACTTGTTGATTTACAAAAGTAAGCAAAGCTATCGAGACTACAAATAGCATATTCGTGGTATTTACACTCTTGCGAGATTAAAAAATAGTTTCTACCTTCGCATCCGCAAAACAAAAACCGCCTCTTTAGCTCAGTTGGCCAGAGCACGTGATTTGTAATCTCGGGGTCGTTGGTTCGAATCCGACAAGAGGCTCTAGCAAAGCACTTCAATCTTTCATTGATTGAGGTGCTTTGTTATTTATAATCAGCCTGTTAATTAAACGATATTTACAAACAGCCTTATTTTTTTGTATCATATAACTTCAGCGTGTTGAATGTCCGAGATCAGCGTGTTGAAAACAGACTTTCAACACGCTGATCTCGGACATTCAACAAACCCCTCTCAGATGAGCTGTAGCGACAGGTATTAAATACATACATATTTGTTTCTCATTCGAAGAATGTCCCTTTTTTACAAGTGCATGAAAAAGAAAAAGCGTATTTTTGTCCAGATTGTCTCACTGCATAATTATGGAAATCTTCAAAGTCATAAAGCCGTCTCCCACCTTGGCACCGTATATCAAATATTATTGGATATTACGGATTAATGCCGCTACGCCTGTCACAGAGCGTGTACTACCTGTCGGCTGTGTACACCTAACTTTCCATAAAGGGAAGCAACTATTTTCACCCACCGAAAATAGTATGCAACCCAGAGCATTTATTTGTGGACAAGCATCTTCTTTTTTTGATGTTATATCAACCGGAAATATAGAGATGATTTCCGTCGTCTTCCAACCATATGCAGCAAAAGCATTCTTTCCAATGCCCATAAGCGACTTTCATGGTAAGAATGTTTCGATAGACGAACTCGGGAGCAATGAGCTGGCAGATCTGGAGAAACAAATCACCGATAATTCGGATGATACCCGATGCATCGAACTGATTGAGAGCTTTTTAATAAAAAAACTCTATTTATTTCCCGAATATAATTTAAAAAGAATCAAAGCAACAGTCCAAGAGATCAATCTGCAAGCGCAAGTCAGCACTCCTCAATTATCAGATATTGCCTGCCTCAGCAGTAAACAGTTCAATAGAATATTTACTGATTACATAGGCGCTACTCCTAAAGAATTCGTGCGCATCATCCGCATGCAAAGAGCTCTGTACACCCTACAAACAAATTTCAACGAGAACTTCGCACAGCTAGCCTGTGAATGCGGATATTATGACCAATCTCATTTAATCAAAGAATTTAAGACATTTTCCGGCTACACGCCAAGCGAATATCTGTCTGTTTGCGCTCCTTACTCCGATTACTTCTCTACATTCTAAAGAATTATATTCTTTGTACTGCCTATTGTAGGCCCACTTTATGTCTCTTTTTTACTATCGCAAGGAATTACGTTACTCTACTTTTGTGTTGTCTTTGCAAAGTCAACATATAGTAATCATCTAAAAGTAAAACAGTATGAAAAAGTTAATTGCATTTTTTGAAATTCCGGCAAGCGATTTCAATCGGGCGGTAAAGTTCTATGAAAACATTCTTCGCACTCAGCTATCCGTAATAGAGTGTAAAGAGGATAAAATGGCCTTCTTTATGGAAGAAGGAGATTGCATTGGTTCCATCTCTTTCGCACCGGAGCGACATCCCTTCGCTCCGAGTTTTCATCCATCGGTAAGCGGCGTACTGATTAGTTTCAATTGCGAAGATATGGATATCACTCATAGCTTAATTAAAAGTAACGGAGGAACAATCATCACTCCAAAGACGAAGATAGAAGCAGAAGGAAAAGGCTATTTCTCCATTTTCCTTGATAGCGAAGGTAATTCTATCGGGTTATACTCGGATAAGTAAAAGCCAGGCACTCAAGAATCACTCTCCAAGTAATTCTTGAGTGTATTATGTCAACACAAAATTCTTATAGCCCTAAATTAGGCTTCGTAAACGACCAATGATTGTGAATTATCCGCCATTTACCATCGTTTTCCAGACAGTATACTTCCGTGCAATTCCATTTACCGTCTGAATAAGAATTCAGATTATAAGTCAGTACCGCCATGCTATCATTCCCCTGCACAAGCACATTATTCATCTCAGACTTATCCACGGAAATTGTTCCCCGCAAAGTCTCATAAAAAGCCTTCATCTTTTCAAAACCGTCAAAGCGCTTCTCTGCAAACGGATCAAAGTAAGTTATTTCCTGAGAATATAACTCCAAATAAACAGATGGATTTCCTTTATTCCATTCTGTCAAAGCCGCTTTTTCTAATGCAATAATCTTTTCTGCAATGCTCTGTTCCATAACAATTGTGTTTTTAAAATTAGTATTTATTTCCTTTATTCAGCAAACTAGTCACTTCACCTTTCAAAACATCAGGAAACAAGACCCTGGCAATGTCAATATAAGACAAACACCAGCGTGCAAAACGTTCCAATGAGAAAACCATGAAGTGTAAAATAACCTTGTCTCCTTTATCTTCTTCATAGATCAACCCTTCATAAAAGCGGTTTTCATCAAGCAAAGCTACTTTCGCCTTGTCTACCTCTATCAAGACCTCGTGTAGTCCCTCCATCTTTTCTATCTCTTTCAGAAAAGAATGAAGCGGTGGATGTTCATTTTCAAAAGTCTCACTGGTTTGGTAAACACACTGTATCCTCCCTACGCGAAACGTTCGATAATCTTTGCGAATGTCACAATAAGCCACCAGATACCAATTGGATTTTGAAAAGAATAAACCAATAGGATCTAATTTTCGCTCTGTTATTTCCTGCTTATAGTTGGAATAAGTAATTTGAATCCTCCTTTTGTCAGCAATGCCACACAACACATTTTTCAGAATATCTTGATTAGTAGTCGGCTTAACGGCATGAAAATGCATCACATCGATTTTATCATTGAGCATTTCAATTGATTTCTTCTCTGCCAATTGCATCACAGCTCTAATTTTATCAATACCGGATTTATAGCTCTCTTTAAAGCCAAAGTCCGTAAACTGATCGACCAACTTTTCTGCAAGCAAAAAGGCAAAAGCTTCCTCCTTAGTAAACATCAGTGGCGGAAGCTTAAATCCTTCCACCAACGAATAACCCGTGCCGGAATTACCCACCAAAGGGATACCTGCATCCTCCAAAGCTTTAACGTCTCGATATACTGTTCGAAGACTAATGTCAAAACGAGTAGCTACATCTTTCGCCTTTACCAAAGACGAAGATTGTAGCATAATGAGAATAGCAGATAATCGATCAATACGGTTCATAAACGATGGCAATAAATCAGTATCACAAATGTACAAAAAAGAATTAGGTAAGACGATATATAAGATAAATATAGCTCCCACCTAACTCAAAAATCAAGAGATTTGTAATTTTCTATGCAGAATAACCTTCGTCATCCATCATGATTAGCCAACGGACACCATACTTATCTATCAGCTCACCAAAGGCATCACAAAAGAACGTTTTCTCTAGAGGAGCCACTACCTCACCACCTTGAGATAGTAAATCGAACACCCTGCGGAGTTTTTCTATGTCCGTGAAGACAAGCACCAATTTGCAATTACTACCCGTTGCAACCACTTCGCCTTCAGCCGCATCTTCGGCTCCCAGATTAAAATGCTCCGTAGTAAGAATCATGTGAGAAATCTTTTCTTCCTCAGCCTCAGTTAACTGAAGAGATTTATCCTCTTTCTTTCTGAATAAGAAGGTTATATCTCCATTCAAAACTTCTTTGTAAAAGTTAAACGCCTCTTCACAAGTACCGGGAAAAACTAAATGCACATTCAATTTCATAACAGTTGTTTTTTAGTGAATAATCTATTTGTCGGGTACAAAAATAGAAGGCGATAATGACAACCCTATGTCACTCAATTTGCAAAAAAACATTAAATGCCAACAATCTTATCAAATCGACTATCCATAAAATCGTTGAGATATACAAGCTATATCGCATGAATCAGACAGACAAAGCCTTCTCACAAAACAAACATTGTTAAATGCAAAGCAAAAAAAGAACGCAAATAATCATCTTAAATAAAAACAAAGTTACTTTGTACAATAAACTGGAGATATCAGATAATGAGCGCATCTCATTATGGAAAGACGTGACAAGTTGTTTTCTATAACAGAACGCTCCGCATGGTCCTTGTTCTATCAGCAAAGATCATAGAATAAACACCGATAAATTTAAAAGATGAATATTACAACTTTCAATTCTTTAAAAAGCCGTAACTACAGATTATACTTTTCGGGACAATCAGTTTCATTAATCGGAACGTGGATGCAACGCACTGCTGTTTATTGGTTAGTGTTCGATCAAACGCATTCTAACTTTATGCTGGGATTGGTAGTCTTCGCCACACAATTTCCTTCTTTCCTGTTTTCGCCACTGGGAGGAGTAATATCCGATCGTTACAATCGCTATCGGGTTACGCTGGCTACCCAGACTTGCTCGATGATACAAGCAACGATTCTCTCCATTGTAGTGCTATTCACCGACTATTCCATCTGGGAGATTTTTCTTCTTAGCGTAGTGATGGGCATAGTAAATGCGTTCGATTTACCTGCCAGACAATCATTGGTAAACGAGGTAGTGGATGACAAAAGTAATCTACAGAATGCGATAGCATTAAATTCTTCGATGGGAAAACTGGCCTGGCTAATAGGACCCGCGATATCGGGTATTATATTAGAGAAACTAGGTGCAGGTACCTGTTTCCTCATCAATGCTTTTAGCTATCTTGCCGTAATCACGTCCCTGCTCCTGATGAGAATCACGCCGTACGTGCCACAGCCGCATACTAAAAAAATCATGAAAGAGTTTAAAGAAGGGTTTAACTATTTAAAGAACAATCCTTCTTTGGGCAAAATCGTAATTATGCTGGCCTGCATTAGCCTCTTCGCACTTCCATTCAACACACTTCTGCCTGTATATGCCAAAGTGATTTTTCATGGAACAGCCTCAACCTATGGCTATCTGAACAGCGCCATAGGCCTCGGAGCATTGGTCGGAGCCATTCTGCTGGCCTCTCTAAAGCCAAGTGCCAATCTGAAACGGCTTTTATTCATTAATATGGTGATATTAAGTATCGCATTACTTGTTTTCTCTCACATCACTAATTTTTCCATTGCACTATGCGCAGCCTCATTGGCCGGTTTTGCCATGATGTCTCAAACAACCATCTGCAACACGATTATACAAACCGAAGCATCTATTGAGATGAGAGGGAGAGCTCTCAGCTTCTTTGCTATGGCATTTTTCGGCATGCAGCCACTGGGAGGATTGCTTACCGGTACCATATCTCAATACATCGGAGCTCAGTATACGATCTTGGCACAAAGCATTGCAGCCATTATCATTGCTGTTTTATTCTTCTCCTTCCTGTTGAGCAAAAAGAAAACAGTTATTCATTTAGCTGTTTAGCATATTCAGTAGAATTCATACCCCAAAAAGCCTTAAAGCTTTTGCTGAAATAATGAGGATCGCTATAACCTACCATATAAGCAATTTCTGCCATAGAGTACTGCTTTTCTTTTATTAATTCAGCAGCTTTTTGCATACGTATTTCTCTAATATACATGATAGGAGCAAGACCTGTTAAAGACTTAAGCTTATGAAAGAAATTTGTCCGACTCAGACTGAAGCAGCTAACCAGATAGTCTACATCTAAGTCGGCATTACTTATTTGCTGCTCCATTATCTCAGCCAGTTTTGTTAGAAAGGCAGTATCTCTACTCGATAACATAAGAGTCGTTTCTTCTTTCAGAGCATTTTTAAAAATCGATTTATTGCTACAATAATAAGCTTGTAATTTCTTCCGCTGAGCTAAAAGATTATCGACTTTTGCTTGTAGATAGCTGACGCTGAATGGTTTGGTTATATAATCATCTGCACCCGTCTGAATGCCGGTCAGAACACTATCCATATCTGCTTTAGCCGTTAATACGATTGCAGGTATATGAGAAGTCCTTTCGTCATTCCTTAGCTCCTGTAACATTTGGATGCCATCTTTTACAGGCATCATAATATCTGTGATAATTATATCCGGTAAGCAAGAGAATGCTTTTTCAAGTCCTTCACTTCCATCCTGGGCCTCAATGACACGAAATTTATCCTGAAAGATTTGTTTAATGAATGCCCTAAGCTCATGATTATCTTCTACGATGAGCATGAGTAGCATATTCATCGCAGTAGTCTCTGTGGCCTGTTCTTCAGATCTTGCTTCAATCTCGGGTTCGTCCAAGTCAGATAATATATATTCAGTGTCTGCAGGATAATGATTCTTGCCTTTCAACAACCTAACAGAAAATGTACTTCCCTTGCCCGATTCACTTTCAACAGCAATATCACCGTGGTGCATTTCTACCAGTTCCTTAGCCACAGATAATCCTATACCAGAACTCATAACCGCTTGAAAATTCTCTTGCACCAAGTTTTCAAATCGATTAAAAATACTTTTTTGTTTTTCTTTTTGAATACCAATACCTTGATCTGTAATCTGAATGATGATACAATCGGTCCTCTCTAAGATATTTACGCATATACATTTCTCATCGGGAGTATATTTAAATGCATTGGATAATAGATTAAAAAGAACCTTTTCTATATTGTCTGCATCAAGCCAGATATAGCAACTTGTTGGTTCAGCGATAAATGTCAGAGTAATATGCCTCTCTTTGGCAAGAGCTGCAAAATAGCGCGTAATCTCTCGGGTAAAGTTTACAATATCCACGCGCTGAACTCTAAGTTTCATTTTATTATCTTGTATTTTGCTAAAGTCCAATATCTGTCCCACGAGCCGCTGCATACGATCGCAATTTTTTTTTATAATATTCAATGTATCTTTCACCTTCTCGGATAGATTCTCATTTTTAAGAACGACTTCCAGGGGGCCCGTGATGAGCGTCAACGGAGTTCGTAATTCATGGGAAACATTAGTAAAGAAGCTTAGCTTTAGCTGCGTCAGATATTCTTCATTCCTCGCCTTATGTTTCATTCTATAGAATACGGTATAGATATACACTCCTCCTACGATAAAGAGGAATGCCAAAGCAAAATAGAGCAATTGAGCAAACAACGTTTCATTAAAAGTAGGCAAGACTTCAATAGACAAAGCTCTTTCATTATTGCCCCATACCCCTTCGTTGTTTGTTGATTTAACACGAAAAGTATAGTTTCCGGGAGGCAAATTGGTATAATTAGCTTCACGTCCATTACCTGCCTGACGATAGTTGGTATCAAATCCCTCAAGCATATAAGCATATTGAATATATTCTGTATTGGTCATATCCAATGCAGAAAAAGCCAATCTTAAGGAGTGATTATTCGAAGGTAAAGTTAGATGAGAGATGTTATCAAGGCTGGTTGTGAGAATTGAAGGTGCGTTCTTTGGAGTTAGTTCTTGATTATCCACCCATACAGAAGAAAAAAAGATACGAGGGACAAAAGTTGTTTTATGAATCTTCTCCGGCGTAAAATGAAACAACCCTCTATTGGTTCCAAAATAGATTTGCTCCCCATTTGTTGCCCCTACACCTTCACTAAAGTGCATATTAAAGGCTATATGCTCATTGGGATACTGAATTTGTTCTTGTGCCGCAATGAATTTAACTAAACCACCACCAGTGGCCAGCCACAAATTTCCATACCGATCTTCCTGCATGGAGTAGATAATATCTGAGATGAGTCCGTTCTTTTGTGTAAACGATTTGCATTTGAACGAGTAATCACCTGTTTTAATAAGCTCATTCAAGCCTCCCCCATAGGTAATCGCCAATACCTGTCCTTTGTCCGTGCATGTAACCATTTGCACATCGTTATTACTAAGGCTATTAATATCACCCTGTTTCCGACAGATGACATGAAAGGTTATATCTTCCGGTCTTTTAAATGTTCCGTCAAAAAGTAAAATGCCTGCTGTTGTAGATACCAAGATACGCCCTTTAGTATCCTCTGTGATATGCCTTACTTTATAAAAACGATCAATGGGGTATCTCTTTAATCGATTCCGGTAGTTGATGAAACGTAGGGACCCGCTTGAACTGTTTAGAGCCAAATTCAACCCTCCACCATATGTGGCAATCCAAATTCTTTTTTTACTATCCTGAAATGTGTAATAAATATTATCACTACTAAGAGAAAAAAGATCATTTGCATTGTATCGGTATCGTTTAAAGTCAAACTTACCGGGAGTACTTTCGGAAGCTTTAGTCAGACCTTCTCCTTTGGTTGATATCCAAAAAGAACCTTCTTTAGCCTCCATGATTGCATAGACCTTTCCCAACTTGAATCGATGAATCAAATTTAATTGTGAATCATAAATGGACACATTTTGATCTCTGGTTCCCGTCCAAATTCTGTTTTTCTGATCAATATAAAGAGCTCTGACTTCATTGTCAGGCAACTCAATATCTTTTGCATCGGGCGTATAAATATGAAATTTGTCGGGCAGAAATGTAATACGTTTAAGTCTATCCAATTGCGTACTCATCCATAAATTGCCCTGCCTATCAGCAAAAGCGGCAAAACAACGATCATTCGATTTCCATTTAATGCTTTTATCTGTCGTATTAAAAGGAACAAGCTGTTTACGCTGAGGATCATAATAAGAAAAGCCTCCTCCTTTCGGATGAATCCATAATATGCCATTTCGATCTTCAATGGCTAAGAATCCGCTTTCAGTATTAAGTGGCCTGCCCAGCTCATCCTTGCTCTCAATAAAAGTTAGTTTTTGCGTTTGTAGGTCAAATAGGGTAACCCCCGGCATAGAATGGGTTAACCAAAGAAGCCCGTTACGAGTAATCTGAGCCGATTCGATAGCTTTGTCTTTTAGTTCAGTCAAACTACTAAGCACAAAATGCCTGGACAGCTCTCTTGAATTATTAATAAAGAATCCGTCTTTATCGGTGATATATACCGTTTTATCTTTAACATTTAAGACAGAAATAATGGACGCTACCGTTTTTAACTGTTTGCATTCCAGCAGATCTCTTGCTAACGAATATTCATAAAATTTCCCATAATTAGAACCAAATGATAATTTTCCGTTCTGCTCAGCCACTGAATAGAAGGCAGCTCTTTTTCCTGATTGAGAGTTCCCTGAAACAATAGTTGACAGTTGGGAATTGTGCAAAAAATAAAGTCCATTATCCGTTAGTATCCATTCATGAAGTTTTGAATCCATAAACACCGAATGAATTTTACCTGAAGGTATCGTCTTCTCTTTCATTGAATAAGATTGAAGAGTCAAAGCTAAATCTTTAGCATCAGTTTGTGCTCGTATTGCACTACCGTCTTTTCTCAAAAGCCAAACGATACCATTCGGAAAGACCTGAATGGATTGGAACTTATTTAATGTCCCCCTCTGAATAGGCTCAAAGATCTCCCTACTCGGATTGAAACGATAAGTAGTCGAATCATAACACAGCACCCATATACAACCATATTTGTCTTCATTGATATGCAGCAACCGATCGTTTGTAAGCCCTTTCCGATCTTCCGTATTTGATTTATAATTTTTAAAATTATATCCATCAAATCGATAAAGTCCATTCCATGTGGCAAACCATAACAAACCTTTTTGATCTTGAATAATATGATTCACCAAACCATCTTCAACTCCGTTTTGAGAAGAAAAATAAGTTACAGAAAATTTCCGAGGCACATTTATCCCAATAATAGGTAAAGCAACGATAAATAAACAAATCAAAGCTATACCGAAAGCAGGTTGAAAATTATAGAATAGTCTTCTCATAGAGGTCTTGACAATGTGTGTTTTTATTTAGCTGGCTAAAATAAAGTAAAATGCCCATCAATCAAAATTCATTTTGATTAAAATATACCTTGAAGCCCTGTTTCATCTATTCTCTATTCTATTTAGATAGATTTTCCATCAAACCTGTTAGATTTTACACCGCTAAAGAATGTTTTCCACCTAAATTTGGCATTCAATATAGTTACCCAAATAATCTCTAATACGAAGAACATGAAAAGAAAAGGTAAATTAAAGCTATCCTTATTTAATAATAAGGGGCATTTTCCGAAAAGAATTTGGTTCATTTATGGACTTTCTCTTGGATTAATCTCTTTGCCATTATCTGCTAAGGCTGAAGGCAAAATCCTGAATTCTTCTATCGAACAATCCGTCCATCAAAATCGAAAAATCAGTGGTAATGTTGTCGACGAAAACGGCGAAGCATTAATTGGAGTTTCTATATTGGTGAAAGGAACGACCAATGGAATCATCACAGATTTGGATGGTAATTTCACATTAGATGTACCTGCTGATGGGACACTTATCATTTCTTATGTTGGTTACAAAAAACAAGAAGTGAAGATTAGCAATCAACAAAAGTTATCTATAATCATGCTCTCTGATAATAAATTATTGGATGAAGTGGTTGTCGTAGGTTATGGCGTTGTGAAAAAATCCGATTTAACAGGTTCCGTTGGTAGCGTGAAAGCTGAAAATATTTCAGCTAAAGGCTCTACTTCACTAATGGAAAGTTTGCAGGGACAAGTTGCCGGCGTAAATATTTCCCAATCTTCCAGCCGTGCCGGTGATGGTTTTAATATTCAAATTCGCGGTAAAAGTTCATTAAGTGGTGGTGAGCCATTGTATGTTATTGATGGCGTAGTTTGTGATAACATGAACTTTCTAAACCCAATGGACATCGAAAAGGTCGATATATTAAAAGATGCCTCTTCCACTGCCATCTACGGTTCCAGAGCCACCAATGGCGTAGTTATGATTACCACTAAAAAAGGCGATTCTAATGTTGCAAAAACAACTGTAAGTTATGATGGCTATTACGGAGTGAAAACAACCGCCAACATGCCAGACTTCATGAATGGAGATGAATTCTTAAAATTCCGTTTTTCCCGCTATTTAGTATCATCCTTAGATGCATCCACCGGTTTGACAAAATGGGAAATGACACAGGCTAATTTCTTAAATTTTTGGGGAGGAAACAGCCAAGTTATTAAAGATATGTATGCCAATAAGAACTACACGGACTGGACTGACATCGTTACCCGTGACGGTTCACAACAAAATCATTTTCTGAATATTGCAGGAAATGCTAAAAACATAAGCTATCGTATCGGTCTAGGTTATCAAAATGAGAAAGGTATTCTATACGATGGTTACGAACGATGGAATTTAAAAGCTGCTATTGATCATAAAATCTCAGATAAAATATCTGCAGGCTTCTCTACCAACATGTCAACCTCCATAAAAAGAAGTGGTAGCAGCAATTCCATTCTGGAAGGATTTCGTATGACACCAACTATGCCTTGTTATTATTGGGAAGGAGAAAATGCTGGTCAATTAATAGTACAACCAGGCAAAGATGCTGCCATTTATCCCAATGGTGGAGGTCCAACTTCCTCTATCAATCCAGTTGTAGATCGTGAAAATTCAAAAGATGATACCCGCGCTTATGATGCTATGGCAAATCTATATTTTCAGTACAGCCCGATTAAAGAAGTAATTTTAAAGACAACTTTCTCTCCAATGTATTCGAAAACACATCGTGGTACTTTCTACAATAGTCAAACGCAAGCTCGTTCGGGCAAGACCAATATGGCTGAAAATTATAACGACCAGATTTTTTCTTATACGTGGGATACTCAGGCAAACTATTCCAAAACATTTGGTGACCATAGTCTCAATGCATTGGCTTTATTCAGTGTTTATCAACAGAAATTAGAAGGCGATTACATTAATGTTGTGGATATGCCTTTCGATGTAGATTGGTACAATCTTGCTTCCGGCACAGTCCAAAGTCAGTCTAGTTATTATAAAAAACTGTCGATGCTCTCGTATGTAGCGCGCGTTAACTACTCTTATAAAGGAAGATATATGGCAACAGTATCTTCACGTTGGGACGGAAGTTCTAAATTTCAAAAAAACAACCGTTGGGGAATGTTCCCATCAGCAGCTTTAGCATGGCGCATCTCTGAAGAGAAGTTTATGAAACCAACGAATGAATGGTTAAACAACCTAAAGCTTCGTACCAGCTTTGGTATTACTGGTAACAATGCAGGCGTTGGTCCATATGATACTCAGGCCTTAGCCAATATAAAGTACTACTATAATATGGGAACATCAGTAGCCAATGGTTATGGCTATACAATGACTAACTCCGATTTAACATGGGAGAAAACCACAGAACTGAATCTGGGACTTGATTTCGGCTTTTTCAATAATCGGATCAATGGTTCTATAGATGTTTACAACAAGGATTCCAAAGATTTACTCATGGAAATGGAGACTCCGTTTGAACTAGGCTCTTATACAGGTTCAATTGTAAACAACGTAGGTAAGGTAAATAACAAAGGTATTGAGATTCAATTAAGCACCATTAATGTACGCAATAAAGATTGGAATTGGGAGACAACTTTTTCTTTCGCACGTAACATAAATTCCATTAAAGAGCTGAATGATGCAAAGGAGGATCTTGTTGGTAACAAATGGTTCATAGGACATCCAATCGATGTAGTTTATGGTTATAAATACACAGGAATCTGTACCCGAGAAGAAGCACAAGCTTATGCTACAGATTCTAAAATGAAAACAAAGTTTTATGAAGGTGAAATGAAAATCTTAGATAAAGATGAAAACGGAACGATCGATGCAAATGATAAAATGATTCTAGGCCATAGTGCTCCGAGCTGGACTGGTAACTTCGTTTCTAATCTTGCTTATAAAAATGTAGATTTTTCAGTAAGTATTTATACAAGTCAGGGAGGTACGGTTTATTCTCCGTTTATGGGTGAATTCGTAGACTATAGCCAGCGCGGAATGATGCGCCTGAATATGGATTACTACATTCCGGAAGGAGCACCCATCCTTGGAACAGACGGTTCTATTACCTATCAGGATGCTACTCATTATGGAAAATACCCCTTCCCAACTAATGGGGGAAATGGTAAAGGAGGCGGTTCCTACTGGACAAGTGGTAATAATGAAGATCGTTCACAAAATTTCGTAGACAATTCATTTGTCAGAGTTAAAAATATCACTCTTGGCTATACATTCCCTCAGAAATGGGTATCTAAGCTTAATGTTGCCAATTTGAGAATCTATGCAAATTTAATCAATCCGTTTACATTCACTAACTATAAAGGATTCGATCCAGAATGGGCTGATGCATCTGTAGGAGATGGTACAGGCGGTGTTAGTTCAAGAACTTATCAGATTGGCGTAAATTTAAAATTCTAATAAAGAACGGTTATGAAAAAAAAATATTTCATTGTAGCACTAGCCTTGGCAATTCTATCTAGTTGCTCCGGCTTCCTTGATCAAGATAATAGATCCAATGTTCCATCATCGCAATTTTACCAAACAACAACAGGTTTTGCCAGTCTGACTAATAGTGCATATTCAACTTTACGCGAGTTGTATAATATGCAGCCACAGTTGTTTGTGGCAGGTACAGACTTGTATGCCGACGGAAAAAGTCAAGGTGTTGTTATGAGCCAATATACATTTACTGCTGATGAAAGCATTATAAAAAATTTCTATGCTAATTGCTTCAAAGGTATTCAATTAGCTAACAGCGTAATTGCATATGGCGAAAGCACTGCTGAATCAAGCGTGCGTGCGCAGTACATAGATGAAGCTCGTTTCCTTCGTGCTTGGTACTATTTTCAATTAGTTCAACAATTTGGCCCTGTTGCACTGAACACCGAGATGTTTGATTATGCCGAGATGAATCATCAGCGGACTAGTTTGACTGATGTTTATAAATTCATTATTGACGAATTTACCTATCTGGTATCTGATGACTCTAATTTGTTAGAGCGTTCCGATTCCGGAACCGGACGCGCAAATAAACAAGCCGCCGCTTTCTATCTGGCAAAGACTTATTTGACTCGTGGATGGTTAGATGGTTCTGACTACGAAGCTCAGGAGGAAACCATTGCCCAGACAAGCGACTTTGAAAATGCAGCAAAATATGCTCTACAGGCTATCAATAGCGAGATTCCTTCCATTTCTATTGAAACAGCTTTTGATGTTGAGAATGAAGAAAATAATGAAATCTTCTGGAGCATTCAGTTTAGTTCTGCTTCTGTAGAAAACCCCGTCAGTGACGGCTCCTACCAACAAGCACAATTCGGTTCTTATTTAGGAGGTTCTGAAAAGCCTAGAAACAAAGCTATTGATGGCTCTTTTGCACCTTCACTTCGCCTACAACAGTTATATACTCGTGGGGACGCTCGTCTGGAGCAGACTTTCATGTTAGAGTTCCATGAAGCCTATTTCGACTACTATTCAGCTCCAACTTCTTCATCAATTCTTTATTATTACGCACCTACTTGGGCCACTGATGAAGATATTGCTACCTGGAAAGCAAACGATCCATATGGCATCAAGAAAAATACAATAGTAAGTAAGACAATAGCTGATGGCGGCATTGCACCTTCAAACGGAGCTCCTGCAACTTATAAAGATCGCCGTTCTCAGGATTACGGTGTAGCTTGCATCAAAAAGTTTGACGATTATTCGGATGCTTCTATTTCGAACCGTAGCACCACTTGCAGTATGCACGATGTAGTAGTTGCTCGCTTGGGAGAGGCATACCTTATTGCAGCAGAGGCTTATCTTAAAATGGGCAAAACCGGAGAAGCAGCTCAAATGATTAATAACCTCCGTAAACGCCCGGGTACAATCAGAGAAGGTTATGCAACACAGATGGCTGTTTCTGCCAGTGATATCAATATTAACTTTATCTTAGATGAACGCGCTCGTGAATTGGCCGGTGAGTATGTGCGTTGGACGGACTTGAAACGGACCCATAAATTAGTGGAATATGCGACTCAATATAACGAGGATGGTATCCTTGAATCAGCAATGAAGGGTCCTGACGGTAAATACAAGACTCTCCGTCCGATCCCCCAGGCTGCTATTGATTTGAATCAAGCTGATGTAGAACAGAATCCCGGATACTAGTGTCCTATTTGTAACTTAGAATTTATATTAATGCATAAATCGCTGATATTGTTTATTTGCTTCATAAGCAATGCTCTTATCCTGTTAGCCCAAGGTAGCCCCGGTAAATGGGGCGACCAGGGCAATGGAACCTATATTAATCCGATTCTAAATGCAGATTATTCCGATCCGGATGTTATAAGGGTTGGAGACAAGTATTACATGGTAGCCTCAGACTTTCATTTTCTGGGCATGCAAGTTTTAGAATCGGAGGATATGGTAAATTGGAAATTAATCTCTCAAATTTATCATCGCTTTGAATTCTCCGGATGGGACGATAACCAGCAGTACGCCGGAGGATCTTGGGCCCCATCTATCCGCTATCATGATAATAAGTTCTGGGTCTTCTTTTGTACACCAAAAGAGGGCTTATTTATGTCCAATGCCATCAATCCGGCCAGACCATGGAGCCCCTTGCACTTAGTGAAGGGTATTGATAAGTGGGAAGACCCCTGCCCTTTCTGGGATAACGATGGACAAGCTTATTTAGGACGGAGTCAACACGGTGCCGGCCCTATCATCATTCACAAAATGAGTGCTGACGGTACCCGTTTGCTTGATGATGGAGTGACGGTATATTCCGGTCCGATAGCCGAGGGAACTAAGATATTCAAGAGAGAGGGCTATTACTACATTTCTATTCCTGAAGGTGGTGTTGGAACCGGATGGCAAACGGTTCTTCGTTCAAAGAACATCTACGGGCCCTACGAGAAAAAAATAGTCTTGGAACAAGGAAGTACCTCTATTAACGGTCCCCACCAAGGTGCTATTGTTGATACCCCGGACGGCCAGTGGTGTTTCTTCCACTTCCAACACAACGGTTCATTAGGTCGTGTAGTTCATTTGCAACCAATGCATTGGCAAAACGGTTGGCCGATTATTGGAGTCGATTTAGATAATAATGGAGTGGGTGAACCTGTCTATGTGTGCAAGAAGCCTATTCAAAGTTCACAACTATTCGCTCCACAAACCGATGATGATTTCTCTTCGCAAGCATTGTCGCCACAATGGCAATTTAATCATAATCCGGTTAGCAAGGCTTGGTCTTTATCCTCTCCTCCGGGTAATCTTACCTTGCAAGCGCTGCAATCTCCATCCTTCCGTTTGGCTCATAACACACTAACTCAAAAAGTGATGGGATACGTCAGTGAAGCAACCGCTGCTGTTGACCTTTCATCAATAGCAGAGGGACAGCGTTGCGGATTGGCTTGCATGGGCAAAGAGAATAAACTGCTTGGAATTAAAATGAACGGAGGGCAGAAAAGCCTCTATATATCCAACGATACTTCGGAAGTAACGATAGCACCTATCGCAGGAACTACGGTTTATTTGCGTGTATCGATTGATATGCTTCGTCAGCAGTTTCAATTTTCATACAGCACAGACAATCTAACCTTTGATACTTGTGGAGACCCGTTCTTTATCCGTTTCGGTTATTGGAAAGGTGCTCGTATAGCTCTTTATTGTTACAATGTAGAAAAAGAAGCGGGTGCAGCATCCTTTTCATGGTTTACTTATAAGCACGATGGACCACAAAGTGTTTTGAACAGCGACATGGATCGAGTTATTGCCAATATTGCCCGAACATCGTTCCCTGAAAAGGATATTTATGTTGCCTGTCCCAATTCCGTTAATCATCAAAAGTCTGCACGTCAGATACTCCAACACGCCATAGATTCTTGCTCTCTATCAGGTGGTGGGCGTGTAGTGGTAGGAAAAGGTGTATACCGATTAAACGGCAATTTAATCCTAAAGAGCAATGTCAATCTGCATTTGCAAGAAGATGCCTTATTACTTTTCAGTGGGAAAGCAGATGACTTTCTGCCTGAAGTGCTGACACGGTGGGAAGGCACGGAATTATATGGACATTCGCCGATGCTCTATGCCTACCACGCAAATAATATTGCGATTACAGGAAAAGGAGTAATTGACGCACAAGGCGGGTTGGAGTTTGCCAATTGGAGTCTACACGAAGCCAAAGACAGAGACAGGCTAAGAAAGATGGGGGAAGAATTAATTCCGGTACAAAAAAGAATATTTGGAAAAGGAACGATACTCAGACCCTCCTGTGTACAGTTTCTAGGATGTTCCAGAATCCTTATTGAAGGAATTACCATTAAGAACTCACCATTCTGGACTATTCACCCTGTATATTGCGACAATGTAATAGTACGCGGAGTAACCATTGATAGCCATTACCCCAACAATGATGGTTGTGACCCAGAGTCAACCTCAAATGTTCTGATTGAAGATTGCACATTTAAGACCGGAGACGATGCTGTAGCAATTAAATCGGGGCGAGACAGAGATGGAAGATATATTGGAAGATCGTCCCAAAACATCGTTATCAGAAACTGCATCTTCCATTCCGAATGTAATGGCCTTTGCATCGGAAGTGAAATGTCTGGCGGTGTAGAAAACGTATATATGGATAACATTCAAATTGGTACTGTGAAGAATGCCCTTTATTTCAAATCAAACCGTGATAGAGGGGGGTACATTCGTAATGTGCAGGTAAGTAATATATCTGTGGAACGTGCAAAAGGCGCTATCTTACGTTTTGAAACAAATTATTTCGGTTTCAGAGGCGGCCAACATGCATCGCAATACGAGAAATTTCATATCAGCAACATAGAAGCCGAGTGTTCTGACAATTATGCCATCTTTATGGATGGTTATGAAGAAAAGCCTATTAAAGATATCGAGATAGAAAACTTCCATGTAAGGAAAGCCACTTATCCTTATTATTTAAAATGCATTGAGAATGTTCATTTGAAGGATGCTTCCGTAAATGGTAAAAGTTTGCCTGAGCATCCAGAGGAACACAAAGAGCGTGTAACGCTAGATGTCTATTAATCTATTGAGAAGCAACCCACATATCGTTGATCATTTTAAGGCCAATGGTATGTGGGTTATTGTATTCTGTATCAAAATCACATTATCTTAATGAACAGATATCCGAGCCTGTTTCATACGTCAAACTTGCTTTTATCCATAGGCACAGCACCAACTTCGGAGCCAAATAAATTTAGTATTTGATTCACCTTATCCAATCTCAGCGACTGCTTACCACGTTCAAGTTCGCGCACAAATCGAAGGCCCACGCCTGATTTTTCGGAGAGCTCCATCTGCGTAAGATTATATTCCTTACGCATCCGCTTTACATAATCTGATAATGTAGTGTATTCCATACTATACCCGTTTGGGTACAAATATAGTTATTTAATTCATATTTGTACCCAAACGGGTATAAATTCATCGTTTGAGTAGTTAATTGTACCCGATAAGGTATTATATGCTATTAAAGATGAAAAAAGCAGAGATCAAAAGACGTAGTATGCGAAAGGGTTACGACAAACTAAGCAAATGAGAAATCCTTCTTAGAAAGTGTTGCTTAATCAGATGTTTTGTTTTGTTTGGCTAGTCCAGTATTGAAAGAATTGTTTCCTTGATGATATATTATTTACTTTCCTTATGTTCTACCAAATTCGGGCATAAAGAATACACTAATGATAAATTGCCATTTACTTTCTCTATATACAAATCGGCATCTTCTTCTTCTATAGCACCCATATGTTTTACAATATCAATATTTTTTTTTGTTAGAAAATAAGTATTTCTCATTACAATATTAACATCTTTTTCAATAACAAAAAGATATTTCCCACCATTATGTTTCACATAAAATCCACCAAGAATATTTTTTAAATCACGATTATCATACCCACAATAAGTTAAAAAACGAACTGCAGATAAATTTTGTCCTTTAAACAGTAATGAATTTGATATATTAATTATATATCTGTCATATTGTTGCCTTTTGAAACAATTTGAAGTAAAAATTATATTTTCAAGTGTCTTCTGAAAATCTTTATCTAAAACTTCTAATTCAGTTATTGCATATTCTTTTTTATTTATTTTTTGTCCTTTCATTGGCTTATTACAAGAAAATAAAACGAGAACAAGCATTGTTATATAATATCTAATTTTCATAAACTACTTTTTTTTTTTAGGTGCAGTGATAATAAGTGTAGGAAGCATATTATTTAATGGGTGACCTCTAAAATCAAAATATTGTGAACCAGAATTGTATGGTATATACGTTTCACGAACATGTTTGTCTAAACCAGGTAAATATACGTAAGAATTTACCGATCCATAACGATTCTCGACTAATTGTGCCACGCCTATATCTGCGTTTCTCTTATCCAGTCCAGACGGATAAGGTGTTCCTCCTGGATGGCTATGAGCTACGCTTTTAACTCCAAATTGATAATTATCAATAAGTTCTCTCACATTGCCTGTTAATGAGGACTCTCCATGAGACGTTGTTATGGTTGAATTATCTGAATAATATTGAATATGCCCCCATTCTACTTTTGTGTTATCAGCCATAAATTCAAATAATTTAGTACCATTTTCATTCCCGGATACAGAATATTTATCATAATCTCTAACAGTGGATGATTGAACTATTGTTCCATATTCAAACGAAATAGAATTATAGTTTCTATTTCCGTCCGAATCTGCCGTAAATGTACGTTGATAATTTCCGTCTGCATCCTTTGCAACCATATAAAAAGCGTCTTGGGTCTTGTCTTCTATACGGTTTACTATTTCGCCCTTGTTATTTATTTCCCACACATCTCTCCCGTCTGGGTCTATAAAACGTAATGGGTTATTCAAGGCGTAAAAGTAGGGAGAGGTACTCGGATACTTCTCCGCCAAAGGATCCACCGTACTAAATCTTCCCAATACCGGATCCATCAACCTAGCCGAATAATCATACAAATTCAATCCTCTTTCCGTATCCAGTTCCTTAGCGTTGTACTTGTAAGGTTGTTGACTTGTAGTAACACCTTCAGCAAAAGACATCCCGAACGGATAATAATGATTCGTCTGGACGATTCCTCCATTTGCATTCGCAACCACTCGGTTATTGCCCAGATGATCAGTCAGGTAGAAGTAATAAGCACCACCTTCTATATAACCGCCATCAACCAATATCCGCTTGAGGGTTGTTGCAGTTCCATTTACACTTTCATAGATCACATTGCCAACATAGTCCGTCTGCTTGCTGTTCGTGCCGCTCCATTGTTGTACTGTCCGCAGCTTACGACCGTCAGCGGCATACATGTACGTATTCGTTGCCTGTCCCAGAGTGTTACTAATCGCAACACTCTGCGGCAAATTTAAAAAATTATACGTAATTCCTGTTATTCCTTTATTTAAATCTTTTGTTAAATTACCGTTTAAGTCGTAAAAATATTCTTTCGCAGCCGTGAAGTTATTCTTAAAATCCATGGATGCGGATAAAGTCACGCTTGTTCCCGCATCATCCGCTTTGATCAATTGATTACCCGCATAGTTCATGTTCAAATTATCAACCGTGCCGAAAGTACTCGTTCCCGTACGGCCGTTACGAATAAGATTCGTCATATTACCATGCTTGTCATATGCGTAAGAAGTGCTATAACTTGTGTTAGCAACTCCTCCTTCCAGATAACCCGCAGTCGTCAATCGGGAAAGATTATCATAAGCGAAGTTGTAACCCCTTGTCTTGTCACCGCTTGTTGTCCAACTCATCGCAGAGATGTTGCCGTTGTAGCGGGGAGTATTACTTCCGTAAGAATCGTTATAGTACAACGTTTGACTGAAAAGTGGAGAACTCGAAGATTTCATCCACGAACGTACATTGTAGGTATAAGTTGTTGCAAGAGCGGCCTGCCCATAGTTGACTGTTGGACTAAATGTGCTATTTTGTAGAAATGTGATAAAGCTATAGAAAGATCCGTTCTGTTCTCTCTATTTATTGGAGAACAGAACGGGGGATTTTATACTACACCGTAATTGTTCAAATCTCTATTCGTTGAAATCCATACCATCTCGATGCAAATCAAAAAAATCTTTGAAATAGAGGCAGCTAATTTTATATTTCTTACCATCAAGAATGATTCTTGTAGCAAAGACCCAATATTGTGGTAAGCTTGCTCCATTTAACTTTTCCTCTTTTTTTATTTCTTCTATATTCCATTCAGATACTAACTTCATCATATATTTGGTGAATAGTTTTTTTTCTACATTTATATAATTTTTTCCTGCATCATTTGAAATACAGGAAATCGTATTTCTGTTACTCCAGATTATCGATTTGAGCTCAAGTGAACTCCAATCTGCATAAGAGTCTAATAAAAATAAAGTATCTCGCCTACTAGCATGAATACGTTTTAAATTATTAGATATATGCCGTAGGTTATAATAGCAATTTATATATGCTTTTACATTTGGTTGATCTAATAACTGCATATTCTTGATATCTTTGGGTATCTTATTCCAATTTTGGCAAATTAAATTGTTTGTCGTAAAGAACAATAAATACATTATTAAAATCGGTATTTTCATATTTATTAATATGTGTGGTGATAATCCAGGATATATTTTCCCCTTAATTATAGCTGTTCCTTTGAAAAATAAACTGTTTCTAGCATAAGTATCATTATAGTAAAAACGGCTCATGGAAGTGAGAATAGATAGAATAATGCGTATAACAACGCAAGTAAATTTGTGAAAGCATGACACTGTGATTAGTCGTTCTGAAATGAAAAAAATGATTGTCCATTGAAAGGAGCACGTGATTAACCGAAGCCATTCAAGTATCTTTGAATTATCTGGTGGACTTTGCCGATATTTTCTTAAAAAAGTATAGTCTATAAAACTCTACACATACAAGGAGAGCAACAAACAAAACGTTTTTGCTCTCCTGGATGCGTTTATTATGAACACTAAAATTACAAACAAAAGCCCCAATCCTCAAAGGCTTCTGTTCTATTTTGCTAATTCTTTTTCCTGCTCTATCTTGCACCTAAAATAAATTCTTTGAGATTCTTCATCTTTTTCCACAATAAGATTTTCATAAGATTTTTTATTAAAACATAATTCAGGATAGCCCAAAATTGCCTGTACAAAGGGATAAATATCTTCGTCTTTATCTATGATTCTAAAAAACCAATTAG
>DBTL01000006.1 GCA_002307035.1 Bacteroides sp. UBA1317 | reverse complement strand
TCTAAAACTTAAAGTGAGTTTTTGCTGGCTTCTCTTAGCCTTAATTATTCATAAAACTGCTCTTGACAAGAATGAGGGTAAATGTTGACTGGTTGTTAAGGTTGCTTTTCAATTATTGCGGTGCATATCCGCAAAAAAACGCTGAAAGGAGGTTCTAAATCCTTTCAGCGTCTCTGCTATAAGTGCAATAGTTCGCTATTTTAAAGATCTGATCTCTTTCATCAATTGCTCACCTAGTCCAATAGTATATCCTTGAGATACAAATATCACCTCATTAGATGTATTACCAATGATAAAGATAGGGAGAAGTGAAGTATTTGACAACTTCATAGATTCCACGAGCTGTTTCTGAATAAGTCCGTCTTTGTCGATGCCATAACTAATGGTTGACGGTAATCCTTGAAAATCGCTAGGATGGAATTTCAAACTTTGTTCTTTGTCTGGAAAGAGGAAAACCAATCTTTGTCCCCACTTCTCGAAATCGCTGCTTAAGGCAGCTATATCCCTTAAAGCATGGTTGGTGGGTTCCTGTCCTACACCTAGTACTGCCAATACGAAATAATTATTACCACAATGCTTCGTAATACTTTCGGGATTGCTGTTGCCAATTGGGAGGAATGCCAATTCAGAGTTAAATTGCCCGATTACCTCAACTTTACTTTTATTTTCGCGTAGCACCAAATCAACAGTGCTTGTCTTTCCTTCTTCAATAGTAAAGAAGGATGTTTGGTTTAGAACCGTTCCGTTGTTTAATCGGATACCTGATACTAACATGTAATATCCTGTGTCCAGACTAGTACCATTTTTAAATTGGTACTCCCAACTCGTTCCGCTTCCCATATCGACCTCTCCTTCTTCATAATTTAGCAGATAGAAAGTGCCGTTTCTAAATTTAGAGAGTGTGAAGTGAGTATAATATTTAGGATCGATTATCGTAGAGGTCGGTTCATACTTGAGCATCAAACGTCCTGTTGGTGCTTTAACCGATTGTGTATTATCGAAATCGACATCCAAAATCTGTCCGTCAGATGAGTTCTTATTAAGACACTTATATTGAATTTTTCCTGTTACATTGTCTATCCATGAAGGGATACCTAAACTCCTAGCCAACGATACAAAGAAGATGTTACGAGAATTGCGGTTAGCTACTTGCGCTTTCCATACACCTTGCGGAGAGATGATTATATTGATAGAATTCAGTTCGTTGTTAATCTCGATGTTTTTTTTGCACCATTCAACCAACTTCTGTGGATTATTCTTAAAAGTCTCTCTGTCGGGTACTCCTATAGCTTGTTTGAAGAACTTTTTATAGGGAGTAATCATCTCATCACCTACGCGAGGATTTAGAATGCAGGTGTTGAAAAGTGTAGTATCTGCAATCTCCTGAGGAGTATTGTATAGATGGTCGTTCAATACATCAAGCGAAACATCTCTTAAATCTTTATCAGAGATAACAGAGAGTAAGTCTATTGCTTTTTTCACAACTCGTTGCTTTTGTGCTTCGAGGAGGAATGTCGTAAGCGTAGACCAGTTGCCACGTGATGCAGTCAAAAACGGTTCAGCTCTATCAGGCACTCCGTTTAGTCGGGTAAAGGATTTGGCTCGTTCCTTATTCATAAACGTAGACGCGTAGGCATTGCGAATAGAATCTTCTTGTGTTAACCGACGATTGTTCTCAGCACGCTGTGCAGGGCTCACTTCCGGAATATTGGCACCTTCGGGAGGAGGAACAATATCGAAAGGTATCGAATAAATCTCATCTGCCTGTTTATCCAGAACAATTTTTAGACGGTCTGTTTTTCCGAATGATAGCTTGGAGTAACCATATAGATCATCTTTTGAAGCCCACACCAACATATCTCCTCTTCCTGCACTTAGAGAAGTGAAACCCATTTTATCAGTGTATCTGGTTGCAACAGTATAAAACTCTGCATAATTGTAAATCTTAAATTCTATTTTGGCATTTTCGACAGGTTCTCCTGCCTTATTGGTTATTTGTATGGACGCTTTGCCTATAGGGGCATAATTGTCGATCAGATTAATTTCCGTATAATTGGGAGTTTGTAGCATGATCTCTTCCTTACCTTGATAGCGTCCGAAGACTTTGGAATGCATTAGCATGCTACGGCTTGCTGCCGTGTTAAACCAACCCAAATTCAAAACCGGTTCAGGCTCGCAGGCTCCAATGAAAGACCACTTACCATCTATCCAAGCCTCTACCCAAGCATGATTGTCATCGGTGTGTGCCCAACGGGGCGTATAAACTTGGCGGGCAGGAATACATACAGCTCTCAGAGCAGCTACGGTAAATGTGGATTCTTCTCCACAGCGACCAAAGGCTGATTTTACTGAGGCGAGGGGAGAGCTTGTGCGAGCATCGCTTGGAGTATAAACCACCTTTTCATGACACCAATGATTTACTTCTATGACAGCGTCGTGCAGACTTAAGTTTTTTATGCGTTCTTTCAGTTCAGCATAGAATTCGTGTCGTGAATCATCCAGATTCTCGTTGTTGACACGAATCGGCAATACGAAATGACGGAATACATCATCGGGTATTTTACTTCCCCAAGGCATTTCGGCTTTAGCCTGTTGCGAGAGGCGGATATTCTCCAGATAATATTCACCCGAATAATCCGTAATATCGCCTATAGGCATATAGGCATAGAAAAACATCAATGCTTCCTGTTCATACGGCGATATCTTCTGCTTAAAAACTTTAAATAAGTTTCCATTCGGCAATTGTTTTTCCTTCAGGTCAAAGTCCTGCTTCACTTGATTGCGATAAGCCTCATCACGAAGAAAGTGATCAGCTCCGTAAGAGAGCTGGCTTACCAAAAGGAACAGTAGGCAAAACGGATAAATTAATCTTTTCATAATCTTATCGTTATTAATCAATTGTTCACGGTTATTGTAGCAGAAGTCTGTACATCATCAATGTAATAAATGGCTTTCTCCACCGGTACGTCAGCTCCGGGAAGCGGAGGAACGGGATCTTGATTCGGAGTTTTCCGGTCGGGATAATTCCTGTAGTCACCTGTTCTGAAAGATAATCGTTCCACCGATTTAAGGGCATGAATTAAAGATCCGGCATTGACTTTTTCTTCGCCATTAATCCACGCATGATAGTTGCCAAGCCCTTCGGTGGAGATCTTTAAAGCGACATCAAGCCACTTCCCAGCTTCATAACTCCCTATCTTTTTCCTTATATCTCCGGTAACTGCGAATATATTACCTTTTTCGAAGATAAGGCAGATGGCTATGCTACCATGCCTGTCGGTCACTTCAAATTGGAATGTACCGTTGTCGGGCTGACTGGCATATACTTTAAAACGGATATCGGCTTTATCGCCTGCTTTAAATACCCGGATGGCACGGGCATAGTCATACGGATCCTGATCTTCGAACTTCAGACTTTTATTGGCTTGGGAGGGAAAATCGGCTACGCTGACTTTAGCCCAGAGGGGGGAATAGATATTCCAGTCGGGCACAATGCTACCCAACTCCAGTGCGTTGAAGTTATCATCCACTTGACGATCTGCTTCCACTTTTATCGGTAATGGGATGCGGCTAATCCAGATGTCTTCTTTGTTCACACTATAGGTCAGCCGCATATTATTTCCAGGAGGTGTTGCCTCTCCTTCGGTAATGCCACGCATATAGTTAGGACCGAAATCTTTGCAATCGCCATAAAATCTGCGTGGAGGAATTTCTCCATGAACCACACCCATATTGTCGAACAGGATACCATCGTCACCACTTATCACAATAAGCGGATAACGGTATTGCTGGGTTTCGATGGGATTATAGCACATGGCATAGCGACCATCTGTTGTCCGCTGTCCCCAATTTTTCCCACCGGCCATAATAAGTGTCGGCATCTTTCTCGGAGCCGACCAGCTCAATCCGTTATCGGGTGATAAAGCGGCAAAGGATTTTTTCCATAATCCTACCACCTGACCGTCTTTGCGGTGATAATACGACAGAGCTTGCACCACATTGATGGAATCTTTCAACTGATAAAAGCTGTCGATACCTCTATCTTCGTCCACCCATTGCAAGGTTTTCAGCTTATCGGCGAGCAAGGCATCGCAAGCTTTCACAAATCCACGGTCTTTGGATTTTTTATAGAACGGATAGGAAGTGTTGGTCTCATTCCATTGCGCCTGACTCTCGTAGCGCACAAAATAGATTGGCCCGTAAGTTCCGTCTTTATAAGCTTCTCTCACTACGCGACCTATACCGCCTTTCTGGAAGGGATCATAGGAATGTCCGTAGAAAGCGACAATCAATAAGCGTTCGTCGGGAGCAGTATAGAAACCCATTCGCTGGTGCATGATGTAGCCTTTGTATCCCTCGGGAATCTTCACTCCGTCGGGAGCTTTATAAGGAGGAAATATTTCAAAAGGCTTTCCCCAGTTGCGTCCGTCTTTTGAAGTGACAAGCAAGGTGTGACCGGGATCTTCATGTTCATTTACGGGGTTACTCAGATATTCCAAATAGAAGGTATTGTTCCAATAAGTCAGATTGGGAGCGTGATTGTAAGTCCACCCAAAGCCGTCTGCATTTTCGGGGTGGGTACGGTTAGCCCGCATTACCTGAATGTTTTCCACCCCGACAGCATAGCGCAAAGCACCGTCATGATAATTGGGATTGGCTACTTCATCGCCGACATATCTCACAGGCTCAACCGCTGTGCCGGTCTGCCCCCAAATTGTGGTAGCAGTCATCAATGCCAGACTAAAAAAAATAAATTCTTTATTCATTCGTCTATTCCTATTACTTTTTGATTTTCAACGCTCACCGTCAGCTAAACAATATCCTTAATGTACAGCCTCGAATTGTAAAGCAAGAGATTCAGTGCCACCGGCAATCTTCTTAGGCAAATAAACCTTCACTTTATTCCCATCTACCGTCCACTTAACGGATTGTCCCGATGTCAAAAGTTTCATTTTGGAATGTTTGGCGGGGATATTACCTTCCCATTCAATCGTGGCAGGCACTTTTTCTCCTTCGGGTAAGGCATAAAGTGCATAAAGAGTCTTTTTTTTCTTGTCGGCAGTAAACCACACATTACCGGAATGATAGTTAGGAGTAATACGGGTATTGTAGATTGCTTTACCATTCTTCTGCATCCAATTACCAATCTGTTGCAAGCGCTCAACACTCGATTGCTCAATGAGACCTTCGGGTGTGGGACCAACGCCAAGGAGTAAGTTACCACCTTTGGCTACAACTTCCATTAGAATAGTTATAATCTGGTTGGGACTCTTATACTTAGGATTCTTTGTCCAGCCCCAGTCGGTTGTCAGAGTCACACAACTCTCCCATGGATAAGGCAGCTGTTTCTCGGGAATCTTCTGTTCCGGAGTCTGGTAATTTTCGTACTTGCCATGTATGGTTCTGTCCACAACGAGTAAGCCCGGTTGTTTCACCCTTGCCATCTCCGCTATTTTAGGCATATCAATATCCTGATTATTTTCGGCGGCAACCCATCCGCCATCCAACCAAAGGATATCGACAGAGCCATAATTGCTCATCAACTCACCAATCTGATTGTGGATGAATGATTTGAACGCTTCCCAGTGCTCGGGATGCTGTTTGATGCTATAATTCACGTTACGGTTTGGAGTAGCATAATAATTCCACCAATAATCTTGACTGTGCCAGTCCGGTTTGGAGAAATACGTCCCGATCATAAAGTTATCCTTACGGAAAGCATCGAATACATACTTGGCTACATCTGCTTTTGGATTGTTTTTGAACGGGCCCTTGGCTATAGAGAAGTCGGTGTATTTACTATCGAACATGCAGAATCCATCGTGATGCTTCGTGGTAAATATCACATATTTCATACCCGCCTGTTTCATCACATCCGCCCATTGCTTGGGATCGAACTTCGTCGGGTTGAACTTCTTGCTCAGCCCGTTCCAGTACCAGTCCTTAAACTCCTGATAGTTTTCGTGACCGTAACGAGTGATCCAATCTTCGGAACATAAAGCCCACGACTCTACAATCCCCGGAACGGCATACAATCCCCAATGGAAAATCACGCCAAACTTTAAATCCTGCCAATGATCCAACTTCTTTAAAACCAATGAATCCGTCGGCCATTCATAAGTAGAAGACTGCTCGTGTACAAATCCCTGTACTTGCTCCTGAGCGTTCATGCTTAAAGTCGATAGGAGCATCAGACCACCAACTAATTTCTTAAGATTTTTCATAAAATATTTTTTATTGATTCATCTTTAATTTATTCCTTCTTCTCGCAAAGTCAAATCGAACTGATAACACAATCAGCTATTCACAATATGAATAGTTTGTCAAGTGACTTAGTCGCTCTCTCATGAAAATTGCCATACGAGAAAGAATTTTAATAAATAAAAAACTCCGGCAGTTTTATTAACTGCCGGAATAGTTCTGTTTATCAGTATGAAGACTGATATAGGGTTTAAATTATTCTCCTACAAGTTTGTAGTAAGTCTTCTTAGCCCAAAAGACATTCGTATAGTAACCAGTTGTTTCCTCGTAGTTCTTTGAAATGGCTTCTTGGACGTTTGTACTGTTGTAAGTAAGCTCATCGCTCGGATACGGAAGACGGTTAGGAGGAGTCGGGTAATTAGATACCTGAGTATCACTTGCGAAAGTTACTACAGGATAACCGGTACGACGCACTACATTCCATGCTTCAAGTTCATTGATAAAACTAAAATTAAGCCAAAGCTGGGTGCAGACAACTTCTTGTGTCGGTTCCCAAATGCTTTCAGCGTAAGCCTCAATTTCAGCATCGGTTGGTTTCACCAATGAACGATACCCGGCATAGCTGTCGTTACCTTCCTTGTAGAGAGAACTTGTTTCCTTCAGGTTCCAATAGTACTCCGTAGATTGTTTGATGCCATTAATGAAATTTTCTTTTGCTTCAGTTTCATCTAAAGAAACGCCATAACCCATTAGATAAGCCTCTGCCTTGTTGAAACTAACTTCTGCAGCACCGATCCAAAGACCATCCAAATTGGAGTTGCCCTGATAGGTTTCATAGCCTGCAATAGCTTGAGAATCAATTTCACAATAGTAGTTTGCCGATTTTATTCCTCTTGCAACATACTCCTTGTTCTTTTCATCACTGATGTCACTGATCTGGGAATTTGTAAGACTGACATCATATGCAACATATTCGCCGTCAGGGTTGCAGTCGTACATAACTTGAAGACGAGGGTCAGTGTCGGTACCGGGAATCCCATTTGAAGGAACATTCATGGCGTCAAGCACAGCCTGAGAACCAGCTGCATAACTTCCGGTTCTAAGAGCCTGAGAGATGCTTTTTCCAAAGTTAAAGGCATCAGTTTGAGTATCACCTGCAACACCCATGTTCTCTGAATTGTCATCGATAAGCGGATACGTAGCAGGATTGTTTAAAATCTCAGCTATAGCACTTCTGGCCTCTGTAGTGCAATCACCATTAGTAGCAAGATGAATAGCAATACGAAGACGGAGAGAATTGATATACTTCTGCCAAATGGTACTGCTGCCTGCAGCAAGAGAGTAATCCTGACGCTCTAGAGAAGCAAGGCCTGTAGCGTTCAAATTACCTGACGCAAAATAGTCGCCTGCTTCCTTCAAGTCTACAAGAATTTGCTTGTAAAGAGTTACGTCATCATCATACACATCCTGTTCCTTAGCAGTACTGTAATCTGAATACCAAAGAGTACCGGCACCACTGAACGGTACATCTCCAAAAAGTGAAAGCATTTCGTGAAGCTGTGCCTCAACGAGGGTACGAGAAAGATAATAGAAAACTTCATTGACTGTTTTCTCTTCGTCGGAAAGATTATCATACGTGTACTCTAACAAGCGATGCTGGGTCAGCATATCATAGAAATTCTGCCACCTAGTGTTGAAATAACCTTCACCAGCACCCATAAAACGACCTTTGCCATTGCTATTGCCAATAATACCGGAAAACGTACCTGAAGTCGTTGATTGTGTATAATAACGATAGTAAACAGGATTCATCCATGTATTACCCTTATACATCACAGCAGTAAACACTTGAGGCACACCTACTGTCGATGTTTTGGAAGGATCTGCATATTTCTCATCATACTCCGAATCGGAACATGCTACGAACGATATGAGAGCCATTCCAACAAATAATATAGAAAGTATCTTTTTCATATATATTTTTATTTAATCTAATTTCAATAAAGTCTAAGTTAGAAACTGGCGCGGAGAGACAGACCAAATGTACGAGCGCTAGCAGTTGAACCACCTACTTGTGCCTGATAGATCCAGTTCGTCGCATCGGATGTCTCCGAATCAAACAACTTCAAACTACGATAGATGTAGAACGGGTTGCGCGCGAAAGCAGAAACTGTGAGATTGTTGCAAGCAAATTTGGTTGTCCACTTTGTCGGTAAAGTATAAGCCAAACTGATTTCACGACACTTAACATACGAATTTTTTTGAATAGCATCCTGATAACTCTGAGTAGCACCTGTACCCCACCCATATTGGCTATCATTGGCTTCAAACTGAGTCACAAGAATATCGTTCGTAGTTCCATCTTGCTTTACACCTTTCTGAATAACACCATTATCCCAGAGATAATGACCATTGTATTTCGCACCACGTTGATACGAGTCTCTAATAGATGTGGATTCACTGGCACTAAGTGCGTGTAGAGAAGATTTATCTGAAACATCTTCCGTGTCGCTATAGTAGAATACACCGCCAGTTGAGTAATCACGAGCTCCAACAGCATCAGTAATAGTACCGGTATCCATCATATATTGCCATGGCAAGTTGAGGACACTACCACCAACACGGAAGTCAAATGTTATATCAAGGGTTAGATTTTTCCAGCTGAGGGTTGTTCCGAAACCACCGGTAAACTTAGGCATAGCGTTACCTACTTTATGACGTTCTGTTTTGTCTGCGATATAAAGGCCATCATCACCTACGATATAGTTACCATCACCATCTTTCTTCCAAGTGTAGGCATACCAGTCACCCATAGCATCTCCCACGTGAGATTCAAGGCTGGCGGCACCATTATCCACCGTCAGGTGTGAAAGAACATCAAGACCATTCGCCAGTTTCTTAATCGTATTCTTGTTCCATGCTATATTGGCACGTAGATCCCAATGCCAATCCTTATTCATATAAGGAGTTCCGTTCACACTCAACTCAAAACCTTTGTTAGTAAGTTCACCTACATTCATTAACATACTCTGACCACCCATGGAAGCGGCTGCACTGGAAGTAAGAATCTGGTCCTTAACGTCGTTATAGTAATAGCTGAACTCCATGCCTAAGCGGTTATTGAAGAACTTGTTCTCAGTACCGATTTCGAACTCGTGCTTAGTCTCTGGCTTGATATCATCATTACCGACGTCTGTACCAACGTAATTATAGGTGTAAGTTGACTCTCTTGTCAGAGAACCTTGTTGGTAAGCATTATTTGCGCGATAGATCTCAGGGGCGTTACCTACAACACCGTAAGAAGCACGTACCTTACCATAATTCCACCAAGAGGGTTTATCCTTGAGAAGCTCCGTTAGAAGCACACTAGCACTTATTGACGGATAATAGAAAGAGTTCATTCCATTCTTCAATGTAGAGGTCTTTTCCTGCCGGATTGAACCGTCGAGGAACCCCCATCCGTCATAGCCATAGCCTGCAGTTAGGAACATACCTGTGCGGAGCCAATCCGATGTTGACATGGTTGCATTCTTGGTTCCTACAGAAGCTGCAAGATTAAACCAGTTTTCTTGAGTCAGACCGTTGCTTGTGCTTACGTTTGATTGATAAAATGTTTCTTGATGAACATTCCAACCAATGTTGGCAGTAATATTGTGTTTTTCAGCGAATGTCTTGTCAAGCGCCAACATGATATCGCCGTATACAACCGAATAGCGGTTGTTAGTGAGTGCATAAGAGTCGCTGTAAGTACCATCGGTAGAAAAAATATGTGCATTTTCTGTACTATTTTTGTTTTCAATCTTATCGGTGGTAAGATCGGTGGCAATGCGTCCGCTAAAGGTCAGACCGGGAATAATTTCCCAAGTTGGGTTAACAGAACCGATGAAACGGTTGTGGTCTTCTTCCTGTGTCTTACCGAAAATATTCCAAAAGTACTCACTCATTAGTGATGTAGACCCCATCGGACTGTAAAGGAATTGCTCGTCCGGAGTCAAAGTATTGCTTGTACCACCGTTGATAGCCGCGATGCTGTTCATATATCCGAGGCTTGTAACAGTGTGGTCGCGAATATATGCCACATCGGTGAAACCTCCAAACATACCGCTATAGTTATTGGTCAAACGAGAGATACGATAAGGACGGTTTTTGATGTATTGGCTTGTATAAGTGGCTGTATAATTCAACTTGATGTTTTTAGCTAAATCGAATGTACCACTCAAGTTGAAGTTATGCTTGTGATTATTAGAGTTGTACTGCATGGCTTGCGTATCATTGTAGGTATAGGAGAAACGCATATTGTTATGCTCAGTACTGTTAGTCACAGAAAGATTGTAAGTCTGATTGACACCTGTACGGAAGATATCAGCCCATTGATTGTGATCAATTGGTGTGTATGCACGTTCATTGCCATCGAAGTAAGTGACAGACTTGTTTGCATCATATTTGGCACCCCATGAATAGTATGTTTCACGGTTCGTAGTAGTGATAGAGTTACCATTACGGTCAAAACGAGTCTGGCGGAAACCTGTCAGTGCCTGCTCATTATCGTTTCCGAGCACCCAGTTGTCGTAACCTGGACCATATTCTTTCTGAATTTCGGGCATATAGGCAACCTTATCAAAACTTACATTCATGCCAAAATCAACGTGTGTACCGGTTCCCTTCTTGCCCTTCTTTGTGGTAATCATGACAACGCCGTTAGCAGCCTCGGAACCATAAAGTGCGGAAGCGGCAGCACCTTTCAGGATAGAGATATTCTCGATGTCTTCGGGGTTGATGTCAACAATACCGTTAGAGTTGATTCGTTGGTTATCCCAATAACCGTCGTTGTTGGTATTTCCATTGTGAATAGGCACACCATCCATGATTATTAGAGGTTGCGTGTTACCCGTAATAGAGGAAAGGCCACGGACGGAAATAGATACCGCTGACGTTCCTCCACCAGGAGCCGACTGAATGCGAACACCTGCTGCCTTGCCGTAAAGTCCGGAAGCAAGGTTGCTGCCACCCGTCTTGGTTAATTCGTCAGAAGAAATAGAACTAACGGCGTAACCCAACTTTTTGGCATCCTTTTTAATACCAAGAGCAGTTACCACTACTTCACTTAATTGCTTTGCGTCATCTGTCATAGTGACATTAATCGTCGTTTTTCCTTCCACCTTAATTACTTGCTTACCCATACCTATATAAGTAATGGCTAGGCTTGCACTTGTTGGCACATTCTTGATGATAAAGTTACCATCAACATCTGTGATTGTACCATTACTAGTCCCCACAACTAGTATACTTGCACCGATAATCGGCTCTTTTGAGGTGTCTACCACTGTGCCTCTGACGGTGATTCCTTGTGAAAAGACATTCAAAGCGATGAATGCCATAATCATCGTTGAATACACTCTCACTTTGAGAAAACTTAAATTCATCTTTTTATTCATTCTTTGATTCTTTTAAGGTTACTACTATTTAAAAAAATTCATTAGATTTAATAAACTATAAAAAACGTTGCAAAAATAATGTAATATGGCGGATAATGAAATATCTAAAATAGATAAGAGTATATCTAAAACAAACAAAGGCGACTTACTGTTGAAATGTTTTTCTTTTGATAAATTTCGTGTATTATTTTATTTTTAATATGCATTTATGTGTTAATTTGATGCGGTATTGTGTGTTTTATGTCAATATGATATACGTTTGTCGCTAATTAATTGGAAATAACTTATTACTAATTCTCTATTGTAAATAACTTGTAAATGCCTTTTAATTAATAGGATTTGGTGACTTGTAGATGATTAATGAAGTCTGTAAATAAAAAAATGGTAGTGTGTTTCCGGTACTAAGTAATGCTTTATTTTGTATCAAGATATAGTTGTTTTGTGTCCATTATTTTATCGTAAACAAACGTCGTCTAATTTTTGTTTGCAGATATTTGAGACATTTTTGATTTTATAATTTAGATATTCTGCATTACCCCAGTACATCACATGGCACCTACTCTGATACCTAAGTTATAATGCGTTGACGTAGCCTGATTGTAGTAGGATGAGTTTTGTAGAAGATATGAAAATGAGGTGAGACATCGTTCTTTCTATGGTTCAGCAGCAATGAAAAAAGCAGTAGAGACAGAGAAGTCTGAATCTACTGTTTATGTTTATGAGAGAATTAAATAGGAGATTACTTAATCCCTAGTTTCTTGGCTATTTCTTTGGGTAATGCATCTTTGTGAACTAAGATATTCATGGTTTTGTACTTCACAAAAGCTTTTGAAGCATACCATGTTCCCTTATACTTATTGTTGATACCCCATGAGTTTTTTACCATATAGTATTCTTTTCCTGTTTGATCTTTGGCTATACCGTAAATCAACATTCCGTGGTCATCGGTGGTTTCCCAATTATCAAAGCCTACTTGACGCATTTCTTGTGTGATCTCTTTTTCAATGCTTGGTTTTAAGGTTAGCTCCTTTTGCTTATCAGCCAAAGGTAACCCTGTCCAACGAGTCATGTCTGAACCTGAAAGATCGGCACGATTTACATCAGGAACAACAGCGATGCCGTTGCGTGTAAATCCCGACTCACTAACATCACTACCCCATGCAACGGTAAAACCTTTATTTACTGCATTATCTATTACAGTCATAAATTCATCGATCGGCAGATTCCATGATTCTCCGTTACGCCAGTTATCTTGAATCTCAAGAGCAAACTTTTTGTAGAATGGATGATGGGTATAGGAGGTTAAGGATACGTAATCATCTGTATTCAGTCCTAATGATTGTTCAAATGTCAATGGAGTGTATTCTTTACCTTTATAAGTGAATTTTTCGGGGCATTTGCCTAGATAAGTATCATAAATGGCACTTATGCCGTTTTCCCATACAGAGGTTAATTTAGTAAGCTTGCCTTTGGCAATAGCATTCATATAACCTTCTGCCACAGCATCCAATTCGTTATGTACAGGTAATGTATCGCCATACATAATTCCATTCATAGCTGTTTGTGGCACTAATCCGTAGTTCTTCATACAATAAACTGCATCGTAGAAGCTGCCTCCGGGAGAGAAAGAACTATCTCCATGTAAGCGAACGTAGTGTTCCGCGCGATCTGTCATTGTGCGGTGTACAACATACATTTCAGAAAAATCATATTCACCTTTACCTAAGCGTAGCAATTCTGATTCAAAAAAGCCAAGACTGGAGAAACTCCAACATGTACTGGAGCGATTTTGGTTTTTAATGGAAGTAATGGGATTCTCTTTTACAGTAGTGAAAACAAAGCCTTCTTCTTTTTTCTCTTCCTGAGCTAAAATGTTGAGGCTTAACAACCCTAAAGTTGCAAAAAGTACTATCTTCTTCATTCTAATGTATATATATGTTTATTTATGCGGCAAAGATACATTAATAATCTTTTCTGAGCCGCATTTTAGCATAAAAAGGATTAAAAGAAAGAGTTATTGTAATTTCCCTCTATAGGTACGTTCGCTAAAAGAGAGATTAAAGTAGAATGATACGCTTTGTTCGTGTGGCATTCCTTTGTTTACTTTTGTTTGATCTCCGTATTTGACTCCTAAAGATAGCATGTTTTTGTTTCGAAGAGTGAGTCCTAATCCGCTACTAACATAGTAATTCGTTGCTTTATAGTCTTTGATTATTAAATATGAGTTGCCTATACTTGCACCAAGCATCAATCTAATAGGATTTTTATATGGGCTACCTATTATATAAGCCAATCCGGCTTTTACGCTTCGTTGATTTGCAAAACTGATGATGGAGTTAGAAGATCTCATCTTGCTCCATTCTGTATATCTATAATCGGCAGCAAAAGTCCATTTTAAAGAGTTGTAAGCTAAACCTAAGCCAAAGAACTGTGGCATATATTGTTTTACTGTATGCTCAGATTTATCTATGGTCTCGTCTCCGCTTGTACTACTTACAGAAAGGCTATTGTCTTGGGTTAATGGTTGAGAATAGCCATAAGTCGCTCCTATAACAATATTTTTATTTTTATTTATAGGTAGCTTATACTGCAAGCCTAAGTCAGCATAGAAGGTTTTCTTATAAGATGTGCTTGTTTGAGTTGCAGTACCGTTGGTTTCTGTTTCAGTAATAGTGCCTGTAACATAAGATAGATTGACTCCTAGTGAGAAACGTTTACCGATGAGGAATGCGTTGCTTAAATTTATTCTTGAAAGTCCACCTTCTCCTTCAAAATAAGAAGAAATGGTAGAAGTAGTCCCCTCAACTTGTTGATCAAGCGAAATGCGGTAACCGACGCTGCTCACCGGTGAAATGGAAGCTGCTGCATACCATCGTGGAAGTATTCGGAATCCTACTCCCAGATTATTTATATTACCAACGTTTGAGCTATTTGTACTTGCTGATTGATGATATCGTTTATATGCACCCATCACGCCTGCTTCTACCGTGAATTTCAGACTGTCTAATTCTGTGAGTGCTGCAGGATTAGTCGCATTCAAGAAGCTATTTCCTCGTAGTGCTATGCCAACGCCCCCCATTCCTGAAAATTGTCCACCATCTCCTGTTGATATTTCACCAATACCAAACATTGAAGTCGGTGAATTTGTGGTGTTTTGTGCAGTTATTGAGCTCAAGGCACAGACTCCCAATATAGTAAATAGTATTTTTCTCATTGTTCGTTATATGTTTTGTATATCACTGCCAATTTTACTCGGCTTGTTTTATGATCTGCGTCCCCAAAAGTAACCCCATCTAATGTTGTCAGGAATGCACTATTTGGTAGCATTAACATCAGTTTTTGTCTGTTATCCCCAAAAGTGCCTAGGTTATCTTGTAAAAAAGAGGTAAGATCAAAGGTATAGTAAGTGCCATTGTAACTTGCGTTGTCTGTTACCAAACTTCCATCTTGTACACTTGTTCCATAAGAGTCTGTAATGCTTTCTTGTGATATATTTTTACTATTTGCGGTATACATGGTTAGTGCTGATGGCAATGGCATGGTTGTTCCATAAGTACCTTGAACCGGATATAAATAAAGAACCGCACTTTCGATGGTAACAATATCTCCTTGTAATTGTAGATCATTTAGATAAGGAAACTCGATTTTGGTATACAAGCCTGTCATTCCTTGTATGAAGACTTGGTTGCTACTTTTTGTAGAAGATAATGCATTAGAAGTGCCTGGCTCTAAATCTGCTAGAGGAGTATTGTCTAAGTCATGTACGATGCGCCCGAAAGTTCGAGTGGAACTAGGTGTGAATGTCGCTGTTAAATTAACAGGAGATGATTCCATTCTGCTATAATATACGGTCATACAAAGGCTAGAGTCGCTAACACCAAACCCACTGATGCAATCATCGTCACCATCCGGGACAAAAGCAATGCCTTTGAGATAATTTCTAAAATATTCTTGTGAACTTACTGATATCGATCTATTTTTCATTAGTGTGAATAGTTCTTCTCCAAATTCATCAGGCAAGCGCAATTCTAATTCTTTTTTTATCTTGGGTTTGTTTTTGAACGTTAGGGTTGCAAATGCATCCGATTCATAAGGAATAGATGAGCGATTGTATAAATATCCTGCATCGTCAAAGCTTATGTTTTTCTTTAGGCGATGCATGTAAATATGTTGAGACGTGCTCAATGTATCCCCTACATAATCCCCTGTTGGCTTAAGCGTTATAGTGATAGAGTCAAATCGATAAGTTACTCCGTTAGTAAGGCTAGTTGACGTTACATCATATTCTGCATAAAAGGAAGATTCTATATCTCCCCAGACTGAACTGTTATAATGACCTAATTGGCAAAGTGTATCTCCAGAGGTAGCCACTGAGTCTGCTAAAATAGTGCTTAATTGTACGGTACAAGTATCTGTTTGTACATTATTAAAAGAACTTGTTAGCCACTTACTTCCTGCACTGTTTACTTCGTCTCTGCAGGAGGTAATGAGCAAGACAAATAAAAAAAAAGATGAAAAGATCCAAATTTTGGGATTCATTCTACTAATAGTTGAGGTTTACGATTCGGCAAAAGAAGCTATTTAGTATTCATAGGCCAAAAGTTATCGACAGATTCCCGTTTTTTATCGACTATATTGTTAATTTTGGCATTTTGCAGATAAATAACGACTATTCGTCGATTCTTTTTTTTAGCTATTGGTTTCCCACCTACATTTGCGACTCAATAATTAACCATTAAAACCGTATAGAAAAGATGAATGTAACAGTTTGGAATTCAACCAAAAAAATGATACTCGCTTTATTTTTGTTGTGTATGATGATGCCATTTTTAAGTTCGTGCACGGACGACGATGATTACACTGTAGGTGTATGGTACAAGCGTTCAGCTCTTGATGGACCTGTTAGGGGTTATGCGGCGGCATTTACAATCGGAAATAAGGGATATATTGCTACTGGTTATAATGGGAGTGCTACGGAACCTTTTCTAAACGACTTATGGGTTTATGATATCGATGGTAATTATTGGACACAGTTATCTGATATGCCAACAGCTGCTAGTTATCGTAATAAAGCTGTAGGTTTCACTGTTGGAGAGAAAGGATACATTACAACTGGAATTGGTGATAATAATGTTTGTATGAAAGATACGTGGGAGTACGATCCTGCTACTGATGCTTGGACGCAGCAAGATGATTTTGCTGGAGGTGTTCGTTATGGTGCACTTGCCTTTAATATTGGAAATTATGGTTATGTTGGAACAGGATTTGATACCTCAAATTATAAAAAAGATTTTTATAAATTTGATCCAAGTGCGGCTACTGGATCTCAATGGACAATTGTTTCCGGTATGTCGGTAGACAAAAGAATGTTTGGTACAGCTTTTGTTATTGATGATATAGCTTATATTCTTGGCGGTGAAGCTAATAGTTCCTATCCTACAGACTTTTGGAGTTATGATCCATCAACAGGCATATGTACAGCATTGAGAGATATTGCTGATGTAAATTCTGACGAAGATTACGATGACGATTATGATAATATAGCCCGCTCTGGAGCTGTTAGTTTCGTTATAGATGGTAAAGGCTATTTTGTAACTGGTGGTACTGGCAGTAAAAAATCAGATTATTGGGTATATGATCCTGATACCGACTTATGGTCAGGCGATAGTGATGATGATTATACTCCTTTTGCTTTATTAAATTCAGGCAATCAAGGTTCTTCGCGCGTGTGTGCTGTAAGCTTCTCTACCGGAACGAGGGGGTTTGTATTGACTGGCTCTGCTAGCAGTAGTAGCTTTCTTGATGATATGTATGAACTGTCTCCTTATGAAAATCGTGACGAATAAGAAAATTTATATTCCTCTGTTGCTGCTTGTAGCAATTGTTTCTGTGGCACTGTTTTATTATACACGCCAGGATAAGCATGCTTTTCAGATTGAAGTAGTGAAGTTAGAACCAAGCGGGTATGGATATAAAATATTGAAAGGAAAGCAGACGGTTGTTTATCAACCGTTTGTGCCTGCCTTAGGACATAAACAAGTTTTTTTATCTGAAGAAGATGCTGTTAAGGTTGCTCAATTGATGAGAGATCATTTTGAAGCTGGAGAGAATCCGTCTGTATCAAAGGATGATATTCGCAAATTACAACTATCAGGTTACAAAGAGTAGATAATAAATTATCTGTAAAACATAACCACGTACTCTGCAAACTAGAGACTAGTTGCAGATACGTGGTTTTCTTTTGTATTTTTCCTACCAAAAGAGCTGTTACAAGCTAAAAATTTACTTATTTTGCTTTCTCAATTAATATGTAACTCTTCTACCATATGCAGAAAGCAAAGAGTAATTATATCATTTATGCTATTATGCTGCTCCTCTTTGGGGGGCTTATCTATATTGCCATAGACGAAGGGGGACGCTTTATTCAGCATTCTGCTACGGATATTGCTGTTCAGCAAGGTACTCCATTTACTTTGTTCCTTCGATTCTTGACTGATAATCTACATCATCCTTTGGCTATTCTGCTTATTCAGATCATAGCGGTATTGCTTGCTGTACGCTTTTTCGGCTATCTCTTTAAGCACATTGGTCAACCGGGTGTTATTGGTGAAATTGTAGCTGGTATTGTTCTTGGTCCTTCATTGTTGGGCTATTTTTTTCCGGATATCTTCCATTTTCTCTTCCCACCTGAGTCTTTAACCAATCTGGGGCTCGTTAGTCAGGTCGGCTTGATTCTTTTCATGTTTGTTATTGGTTTGGAACTTGACTTCTCGGTGCTGAAGAATAAAATCAACGAAACACTCGTCATAAGTCATGCCGGTATATTAGTACCTTTCTTCTTAGGCATTGTTGCGTCTTTTGGGATTTATGAAGCGTATGCAGCTACTCAAACAGAATTCCTGCCTTTTGCTTTATTCATCGGCATATCCATGAGTATAACGGCTTTTCCGGTGTTGGCCCGTATCATTCAGGAACGAAACATGACGAAAACTCCTGTTGGTGTACTCTCTATTGCTTCTGCTGCCAATGATGATGTGACGGCTTGGTGTCTGTTGGCTGTTGTTATAGCGATAGCTAAAGCCGGATCATTTGCAAGTGCGCTTTATTCCATCGGATTGACACTGCTTTATATCATTCTCATGTTTACTGTGGTGCGTCCCTTTTTGAAGAAACTTGGTGCGGCTTATGCTAATCAGGAAGTAATTAATAAATCTTTTGTTGGCTTCATTCTGCTAGTATTAATCATATCATCGGCTTTAACTGAGGTACTTGGCATTCATGCTCTTTTCGGAGCTTTTATGGCTGGAGTGGTGATGCCGCCGAGCCAAGGTTTTCGTAAGGTAATGATGGAGAAGGTAGAAGATATTGCCTTGGTGTTTTTTCTTCCACTTTTCTTTGCTTTTACAGGCCTTCGTACAGAGATTGGTCTGATTAATAGTCCCGAACTATGGGGTGTTTGTCTGATGCTGATTCTTGTTGCCGTTGTAGGAAAATTGGGTGGGTGTGCTGTTGCTTCTCGTTTGGTGGGAGAGTCGTGGAAGAATAGCCTGACTATTGGCACATTGATGAATACACGCGGCCTGATGGAGCTGGTGGCTTTAAATATCGGTTATGAGATGGGTGTGCTGCCTCCTTCTATTTTCGTGATACTGGTCATCATGGCTTTGGTTACTACGTTTATGACAACTCCTTTACTGCATCTGGTGGAACGATTCTTTAAACGTAGAGAAGAGAAAATGTCGTTGAAGAGAAAACTTATATTTTGCTTTGGTCATGCGGAGTCGGGGAGTAACTTACTTTCCATTTATTCTTTGTTATATGGTGATAAATTGCTAAAGCACCACGTCATTGGAGCCCATTACACCGTTGGTACGGATCTGAATTCATTTAGTGCTGAACAATACGAGCGGGATAGTTTTTCCTTGCTTAACTCGAAAGCTGAGGAGCTAAAAGTACAGATAGACAAACGATATCGAGTGACAGATAAATTGGTGCAGGAGATTGCTCAGTTTGTGAGAGACGAACATCCGGATATGCTTTTGTTGGGGGCCGGTACTCGGTATCAAGCTGATTCTCCGAGTAGCAGAGGTGTGTATTGGTTTTCATTGTTTCGTGATAAGATAGAAGGAGTAATGGAGCAGGTGCAATGTCCGGTAGCCATCTTCGTGAATAAAGGTTATTGCGGTGGTGTTATATCGGTTGTTCTTGGCGGCTCTATGGATCTGTTCTTATTACCTTATCTGAAGACGATGGCAGAGCATGGAAATACGGTTCATTTGTTTTGGTTTGAAACGAACGATCCTGATTTTATTCAGCAGGTAGAGAGACTTACTTCGAAATTGCCTGATGGGATGACTGAACAGATGTTTAGTCATACATCCGAATTAATCGCTCAAGAGAATGGATTATTGATTATTAGTAACACTGTATACATTCAATTACTGGAAGATGAGTTTGCATTTGGAGAATCGACATCCGTGCTTATCATCAGAAACAGAATAGATAAACAATAACGATGAAAATGAATGAAACTACCGGATTAGTACTTGAGGGTGGAGGGATGCGTGGCGTTTTCACTTGTGGAGTACTGGATTTCTTGATGGATCATAACATCCGCTTCCCGTATACCATAGGAGTTTCTGCAGGAGCATGCAACGGCCTCTCGTACTTGTCTCACCAACGAGGGAGAGCTAAGTATAGTAATATTGATTTGCTGGAGAAGTATAACTATATCGGCCTTAAGCATTTACTTAGAAAGCGGAACATCATGGATTTCGATCTGTTATTCACTGAGTTTCCGGAACACATTCTTCCGTATGATTACGATACTTATTTTTCTTCGCCCGAGCAATACGTGATGGTTACCACGAATTGCCTTACTGGTGAAGCCAATTACTTTGAAGAGAGGCATGATAAGAAGAGATTGATTGATATTGCTCGGGCTTCGAGTAGCTTACCCTTTGTTTGCCCTATAGCGTTGGTCGATAATGTTCCGATGCTCGATGGAGGCATCGTAGATTCTATTCCTTTGATGCATGCTATAGAAGAAGGGTTTACCCAAAACGTGGTGGTACTTACGAGGAATCGCGGCTATCGCAAAGAAGTGAAAGATATAAAAGTTCCTTCTTTCTTCTATCGCAAGTATCCAAAATTGCGTGAAGCACTTAGTCGACGTTGTGCTGTCTATAATGAACAGCTAGAGATGGTTGAAAGGATGGAAGATGAGGGACGGATAATGGTTATACGTCCTTTGAATCCCGTAAATGTAGACCGTATTGAACGGGATGTGAAGAAACTTACAGTTTTCTATGAAGAGGGTTATCGTTGTGCAGAAGAAGTCTTAAAGAGGAAGATTCCGGCTTTGTAAGGTCGTGTTTACTTCTCCCATATCATTCTTTAAATTAAAAAGGGGCGTCCATTGGGCGCCCCTTTTTAGTTATATAATCTCGATTGATTATTTTATTCAGCATCTTTTCCCCAAGCTTGGTTGGCTAGGCGTTTGTAGTTGCCATATCTCCACTTAGCGTTATCTTCTGCAGCTTTGAATAGTTCAGCAGCTTCAGTAGGACATTGCTTCATTACAGAACTGTAACGTACTTCACCCTTCAAGAAGTTTTGGAATTCATCCCAGTTTGGCTCTTTCGAATCAAGCAAGAATGGATTCTTTCCTTCTGCTTCCAAAGCAGGATTGTAACGCCACAAGTGCCAGTAACCGCACTTAACTGCATTGTCTTGTTCTTCCTGAGCTTTGCCCATACCGGCTTTCAAACCGTGGCTGATACATGGAGAATAAGCGATGATAAGTGATGGTCCGGGATATGCTTCTGCTTCGCGGATAGCTTTTAGTGTTTGAGCTTGGTCGGCACCCATTGCAATTTGTGCAACGTATACGTAACCGTAAGTAGTAGCCATCAGACCAAGGTCTTTCTTACGTACTCTCTTACCTGAAGCAGCAAACTTAGCGATAGCACCTACCGGAGTAGATTTAGATGACTGTCCACCCGTGTTTGAGTAAATCTCAGTATCAAGTACTAAGATGTTTATATCTTTACCACTGGCAATTGCGTGGTCAAGACCACCATAACCGATGTCATAAGAAGCACCGTCACCACCAATGATCCATTGAGAACGTTTCACTAGGTAGTGTTTCAAAGAAGCGATTTCTTTGCAATATTTGCAATCGCAACCTTCTACCAATGGAACAATCTTTTCAGTCAGTTCTTTAGTCTTGTCAGCATCAAGCATATTCTCTACCCATTCTTTGAATAGTGCTTTCATCTCGTCTGAGCAGCAATCTGAATCCTGAGCTTCAGTCATTAATCTAGCAATACGGGCACGCATTTTTTCATTAGCGAGTTCCATACCCATACCGAATTCGCAGAAGTCTTCAAACAATGAATTTGCCCAAGCAGGTCCTTGTCCGTCTTCGTTAGTAGTATAAGGAGTAGCAGGTACTGAACCAGAGTAAATAGATGAACATCCTGTAGCGTTAGCCACCATTTCACGGTCACCAAACAACTGAGTGATCAGTTTCACATAAGGAGTTTCACCGCAACCTGAACAAGCTCCTGAGAACTCGAACAACGGAGTTGCAAACTGAGAGTTCTTCACGTTAGACTTGATGTCTACCAAGTGTTGTTTGCTCTTCACTGTGTCAACACAATATTCCCAGTTAGGCACTTCTTTCAATTGAGATTCCAAGTGCTTCATGGTTAAAGCCTTGCCACCCTTCTTTGGATTACCCGGACATACATCAACGCAGTTGTTGCAACCCAAGCAGTCAAGAGCACTCACCTGAATACGGAAAGTCATATCAGCAAATTGCTTACCAACAGCTTTCAGTGTTGTAAAGTTAGCCGATTGTTGTTCTTCTGAGTCAAGAACGAACGGACGGATACAAGCGTGAGGACAAACATAAGCACATTTGTTACATTGGATGCAATTTTCAGGCTCCCATTCAGGAACGAAAGCAGCAACGCCACGTTTTTCGTACTTAGCTGTTCCTTGTTGCCATGTTCCGTCTTCAATACCTTTGAAAGCAGAAACAGGAAGCAGGTCACCATCTTGTGCATTCACAGGATGAACAACTTCGTTGACAAATGCAGGATGATTATTCTTTGCTTCACTTTCGTCAGTCAGGTTAGCCCAAGAAGGATCTACAGTCATTTGTTTGTATTCGCCACCACGATCTACAGCTGCATAGTTCTTGTTGATTACATCTTCACCCTTCTTGCCGTAAGATTTCACAATGAATTTCTTCATTTGTTCAACAGCCAGATCAACAGGGATTACAGCTGTGATACGGAAGAATGCAGATTGAAGAATCGTATTGGTACGGTTGCCCAAACCAATTTCTTGTGCTATCTGTGTAGCGTTGATATAATAAACAGTAATATTATTCTTTGCAAAATTACGTTTTACTTTGTTTGGCAAGTTCTTGGCTAATTCTTCATCATTCCAGATTGTGTTCAGCAAGAAAGTACCGTTCTTCTGCAAACCGCGAGTTACGTCGTACATTTTTAGGTAAGCCTGTACGTGGCATGCTACGAAGTTTGGAGTGTTTACCAAATAAGTAGAGCGGATAGCAGTATTACCAAAACGAAGGTGAGAACAAGTGAAACCACCTGATTTCTTCGAGTCATAAGAGAAATATGCCTGGCAATATTTGTCAGTATTGTCTCCGATGATCTTTACCGAGTTCTTGTTTGCGCCCACGGTACCATCTGCACCTAAACCGTAGAATTTAGCTTCGTACATGCCTTCACCGCCTAGAGCGATTTCTTCTTTCACAGGTAGAGAAGTAAATGTTACGTCATCTACAATACCGATCGTGAAGTGATTCTTTGGTAACGGCAATGCAAGGTTTTCGAATACAGAAAGGATTTGTGCCGGAGTTGTATCTTTAGAAGAAAGGCCATAACGTCCACCAACAATAACCGGAGCATTTTCTGTTCCGTAGAAGCAGTCTTTAACGTCCAAATACAACGGTTCGCCGTTTGCACCCGGTTCTTTTGTTCTGTCGAGTACTGCAATGTTTTTAACCGTTTTAGGCACGGCACCAAGGAAATGTTTAGCAGAGAATGGGCGGTACAAGTGTACAGAAACCAAACCCACTTTTTCTCCCTGAGAAGTCAAGTGATCGATAGCTTCGCGAGCAGCTTCGGTAACAGATCCCATAGCGATAATCACACGCTCAGCATCTTCAGCTCCGTAGTAATCGAATAAGTTATGTTTGCGTCCTGTGATTTTTGCAATTTCATTCATGTATTCTTCTACGATAGCAGGCACATCCTCATAGAAAGAGTTTGCTGCTTCTCTGTGTTGGAAGTATACATCAGGGTTTTCGGCCATACCACGTGCTACGGGAGCAGATGGGTTAAGGGCACGTTTGCGGAATTCGGCTAAAGCGTCTTGATCGATCAGCGGAGCCAAATCCTCGTTCTCCAACATTTCGATCTTCTGAATCTCGTGCGATGTACGGAATCCATCGAAGATGTTCATAAAAGGAATGCGGGATTTTAATGTAGCTAGATGAGATACACCAGATAAGTCCATTACTTCCTGTACAGAGCCTTCTACCAACATGGCAAAACCGGTTTGACGTGCAGCCATTACGTCTTGGTGGTCTCCGAAGATAGACAGAGCCTGAGTTGCCAGCGCACGCGCTGATACATGGAACACGCATGGGAGCAATTCACCTGAAATCTTATACATATTCGGGATCATTAATAAAAGACCCTGAGATGCTGTATAAGTTGTAGTCAATGCACCAGCCTGAAGTGAACCGTGAACGGCACCTGCGGCACCGCCTTCTGATTGCATTTCCTGCACCAATACTGTCTCGCCGAAGATGTTCTTACGTCCTGCGGCAGCCCATTCGTCTACGTATTCGGCCATAGTCGAAGATGGAGTGATAGGATAGATCGCAGCCACTTCCGAGAACATATACGAGATATGTGCAGCAGCCTGATTACCATCACAAGTGATGAATTTCTTCTTAGTCATAACTAAATTATTATTTTAAGTAAAAGATGTTTAATATAAAAAACCGAATATCCAGAGTGGTATCTGGTTACCGCGGCCTATTTCCGCTTTGTGCATGGCATATGTCACATTCGGACTTCCCTTTAGTTTATACCCCTCGCAACAGATCTTAAACGGCATTGCTTCATCCACCAAAAAGGAAGAATTCTTATCGCCTTTATGCAGCTTATGGTCTTTATACATTGTGTTTAGAAAAAAGGTGTCGAGCACCTCCTGTTCATCTACATTCAGAGGGTAGATGGAATACATCAGGTTGGTGTTGTGCAACATGATCTTTGATGGCTTCTTTGGGAATTCTTCTCCCCGAGGATAGACCATGTTGATCATTCGCGCATCAGCCAGATATTTGATATAGTTCATTACTGTTGCCCGTGATGTTTGTATGTCAATAGCTAATTGGCTTACGTTGGGTGCTTTGGGCCCTCCTACAGCCAATAGGTATAATAATTTCTTTATCTTTGAAAGATACTTTAGCTCTATCTGTTTGATGAGTAATATGTCTACTTCTACCATCATGTTCATGGTCTTCAGCAGATTCTCGGAGAAATTGCGTTTCTCTAGAAAGAACGGATAGAAGCCATGGTGCAGATAGTCTTGAAAATAATCTAATGGCTTAACTTTTGAAAGTACGCCTTTGGCTATCTGTTCATGATTGCTGAGTATCTCTTCGAGTGTGTATGCTCTGAACTTCATGCCTGTTTGGAGATTCAGAAATTCACGAAAAGAGAATCCTCTTAGATTGTAACTTTTTACGATGTCTCCTAACTCTAGATTTTCTTCCTTCAATCTCATCACAGACGATCCGGTGAAAACAATTTTCAGGTTTGGAAAGCGATCGTAGCACATGCGCAATTCTTTGCTCCATCCGTCGTATTTAAATACTTGATCGATGAGTAGCACTTTTCCTCCGCGGCGATGAAATTCGTAGACGAAATCTACGATTGTATTTCCGGCGAAGTAGAAATTGTTCATGTTAATAAAGAGGCAAGAGCGGTCGGTGCCGAACTTCTCTTTAGCATATTGAAGCAAAAAAGTCGTTTTTCCTACTCCTCGAGTTCCTTTGATGCCTATGAGGCGGTCGTTCCAATCTATTTCATCCATCAGATCACGACGTACAGGGGCATTAGTGTGCTCTACAAGATAAGCGTGTGTACGGTAAAATGCTTCCATTTATTCATTGGTTTTTCGGGGTACAAATATAGCCCTTTATTCTGATATTTGCAAAGTAGAGATAGCAAAAGATGTTTTTTACCCTATAATTTATATTTTATAACGTTGTGACAGTTTGCTCTTTTGGATAGCTCAGATTTTCTTATACTTGCACTCTGCCAGCAGAGTTCCTGAATAATGTCTTTATTTTAAGTTTGAACTTTCTGTTTTGTCTTTTTATAGTAGCTATTTGTGTTATATTGATTGAAGTACTGTGCTTTTTGTAGTTAATCGTCTTTTGTAAGGCGTATGTTGATGATAAATGTGTTGTTTTAAGTCTCTCTTTATGGAAGAGCAAATAGAATGAAAACGAGCGGATGATTTTACATTTTGTGCTTAAAAGCTTGTCTGCCGGAGAATATATAGGTGTTTTGAGAAACTGCCGTAGTCTTTTGGCCCAACTGCAACCGTCTTTTTGTTCAACTGCTGCCTTCTCTTGAGTAAAGAGAACCGTTCTCTTGAGTGAAAAGCAGGGTTCTTTCGGCTAAAACAAGCACTTTTTTGCGTAGATTTGCCCTGTAATCCGGCTATTTCTTTCTAACTGAGCTTTTTAGTGAACCTTGTGTGTTAGCGGAATATGCTGTTTTGTCTATTTTATATTCTTATTTTCTTTACTATGCTATCATAATGTCAAAAATGAATCTTCATATTTTCAATCCGGATAATGATTTGGCCCTGGCCAATGGCGACGAGAATTACATGCCGCCTGCTTCGGCCAGGCAAATGACGGCTGACCTTGCTTTGCTTCCTGTATGGTATGCTTTTCCCGATGGCAACGTATTGGCTTCATCGGCTTATAACCTTACCTTTCTAAATGAAATGCGAGCGCTTTTTTCGTTACCTGCCAACTTGATTACTGAACCGGAAGTGGCTGCGGGGGTGAATATACAGCCTGTTCCTTGGGGATGGAATACTGCTTTGCGCAAACGGCTTTTGCTGTTGGGTGTGGAAGAAGTAGCAATGCCTGCGCCGGAACAGTTGGGCAGGTTGACGAAGCTGTCTCATCGTTCCACAGCAGTAGAACTATTACCAAAACTTCAGTTGAATGACGGTTTTTGCGGGGAGTCCGCTTACCTGACAGCTTTAGATGTGATGAAGGAGTTTGTGGAAAATCATCCGGAAAGTATGCTTAAAGCCCCATTATCCGGTAGCGGTAAGGGATTGAACCGCTGCAAAGGGACTTTTACTCCGGCTATTAGCGGTTGGTGCGCTCGTGTGGCTGAGCGACAGGGTGGGGTAGTAGCCGAACCTTTGTATGAAAAAGCTGAGGATTTTGCGATGGAGTTCTTTACTGATGGAGCGGGCCGTGTTTCCTTTGCGGGTTATTCTCTCTTTCGCACGGGTAGCGGAGGTGCTTACGAAGGCAATGATTTATTATCCGATGGAGCGATAGAGGAACGTCTGACCCGATATGTTCCGTTGTCTGATTTGCATCAATTGCAAATCTGTTTGCAAAAGGAAATCTCTCAAATAGCAGGTGCGGACTATAGCGGCTATCTGGGTGTGGATATGATGGTTTGTGCTTTTGCCGATGAACTCCGATATCGCATTCATCCATGCGTGGAGATAAACCTGCGCATGAATATGGGGTTAGTGGCTCGAATGTTTTATGATCGATATGTGCAGTCGGAGGCTGCAGGCATATTCCGTATTGAATATTCAGCTACTGCAGGAGAAGCCTTGTGTAAACATCAAGAACGTACACGGCAATATCCTCTGCAAGTTACCGGCGGGTGCGTGGCGTCAGGTTATCTGCCATTGACTCCCGTTACCGGAAAGACTCATTATTCTGCCTGGGTTTTGGTGGAATGAGATAATTAAGGGTGATCCAATTGTACAGCTTTGCTCTCGTTGCCGTAACGATCTACAGCAGATACGGCAAAATAATCTTTTGCTGCCCAAGGGTGAAGTGGGGCATACGTGAAGCTGTTGCCCCGCACATGCTGATCGATAATATTCTCAGCCTGACTGGTATCCACCGGATAGATGTCGGAAGCATAAATCACATAATACGGTTCGTTGCGTTTATCATTATCCTGAGAGGCTCCCCAATTTAGTCTCGTATATCCGCCTTCATATTTTACGGTGAGTTCTTTGGGAGTTGTTGGTGGCACGTTGTCCAGCCATGGCATGGCCGGTTGCAAAGCCGGAGTTGAATAGTAGGCTTCAGTCAGTTCGTCATACAGTCCCTGAATATTTTCTATCAGATACTTCACACGGTAGTGCCCTTGTCCCGCCAGTCCGTTGGCTCTCACAAAGTTTATTTGTCGCTCCACTTCATCTCGCTTCCAGTTGCCTTCGGAAGGACTCAGAAAATAGATGCCCAGTCCGGGTATGATCTGTCTGCCGTTACTATGTTCCTGCCAGTCGAGCGCAAAAGGATAAAAGCTATTCCCTCTAAAGTACATCATCGGGTAAATCTGATCTTGTATTCCCTCTTCCAGCCAACCTTGCGCATCCTGATACACGGTGTAGAAAGCATTAAAACCGCGAGAGGAGTAACGAGATGTATCACGAAACTTACCTACCGGACAACTACTTACTTTCACCCATGGCTTTTGAGCTTTTACACCTTTATATATATAGCGCACAATATCCGTCAGGTTATCCCGCCTCCATTGAGCAATGTTTCTGCCTTTTCCGTATTGGCGAAACTCCTTTTTGTCGGGGAAGAGTGGAGCATTCTCCGGATAACGGAGGTAGTCGAAATGCACTCCGTCTATGTCGTATCGGGTGATTATCTCATTGACTAACTTCATCAGATACTCTTTAGTGCCCGGATTGCCTGGATTCAAGAACCATTCTGTCTTATAAGGTACGCAGATACTTCTATTCTGTATCGTTACCGATTTATTACCCAACGCCGCCACATGCTTTTTGTTTCCCAACGGTATGCTAACGATCCAGGCGTGGCACTCCATTCCTCTCTTGTGGCACTCCTCCACGGCAAAAGCCAATGGGTCGTATCCGGGATCTCTTCCTGTCTGCCCTGTCAGGATAGAATTGAACGGTTCAATCTCAGAAGCATAAAGCACGTCTCCACGGGTGCGGGCCTGAAAAAGTACGGTATTGAAATTGGCCGCTTTCAGCTTATCAAGAATAGCTACTAATTCTGTTTGTTGGCGACGGATACCTTCCGGACTAGTTGCTTTGGCCTGAGGCCAGTCTAATCCGTAAACAGCCGTGACCCAAGCTGCCCGAACTTCATATTTCGGATTTGCTTTGAGCGGGATCAAACACAATATAAATAGTAGAGAAAGTATATAGCGGTGCATGAGCTTATCGTTCTTTTAATTTTTGCAAAGGTAGCAAAAGTGTTGGTATTGTTGTGTCGTTTCGGGAGATTATACTACATTTGTGACAGTTAAAACACCACGTCATGATTACGTTTACTATTTGCCTATTGACCCTTGTTGCCGGATATTTCATCTATGGACGCATTGTAGAACGCATGTTTGCACCTGATGATCGACCGACTCCTGCCATGACCCAAGCCGATGGCGTTGATTTTATTCCATTGCCTACATGGAAAATCTTTATGATACAGTTTCTCAATATAGCCGGACTAGGTCCTATCTTCGGAGCTATTATGGGGGCAAAGTTTGGCACTGCTTCCTATCTTTGGATTGTACTCGGAAGTATTTTTGCCGGAGCTACACACGACTATCTTGCCGGTATGCTCTCGTTGAGGCACAATGGCGAGAGCCTTCCCGAAATTATAGGACGCTATTTGGGGTTGCCCACCAAACAAGTGATGCGTGGTTTCACCGTTATTCTCATGATTTTAGTCGGCTCCGTATTTGTAGCAGGCCCTGCAGGTCTTTTGGCTAAGTTGACACCCGAATCTTTGGATACTACTTTTTGGATTATCGTTGTTTTCATTTATTATATATTGGCTACCTTGCTACCTATTGATAAGATTATTGGCAAGATCTATCCGGTGTTTGCTGTCGCCTTGTTGTTTATGGCTGTAGGCATTCTTGTGATGCTTTATGTGCATCATCCGGCATTACCCGAATTCTGGGATGGGTTACAGAACACTCACCCTAATGCGAAGGCATTACCTATTTTTCCTATCATGTTTGTGAGTATTGCCTGTGGTGCCATCTCCGGCTTTCATGCCACACAAAGTCCATTGATGGCTAGATGTATGAAGAGCGAGCGTTATGGCCGTCCTGTATTTTATGGAGCAATGATTACTGAAGGTATTGTTGCCTTAATCTGGGCTGCTGCCGCTACTTACTTTTTTCACGAACACGGTATGGGTGAAACAAACGCATCCGTCATTGTTGATGCCATTACCAAAGGTTGGCTGGGCAGTGTGGGAGGTCTTTTAGCTATTTTAGGTGTTATTGCCGCTCCTATTACTTCGGGCGATACAGCCTTTCGTTCCGCCCGTCTCATTGTAGCCGACTTTCTGGGTTTGGATCAAAAAAGCATAAGTCGTCGTTTGTACATTTGTGTGCCGATGTTTATTCTTGCCATAGGCTTACTACTTTATAGTCTTCGAGATAAAGACGGCTTCGATATTATTTGGCGCTACTTTGCATGGGCCAATCAGACACTTTCCGTATTTACACTTTGGGCAGTCACCGTGTTTCTGGTGCGAGCAAAGAAATTGTATTGGCTTACGCTTCTTCCTGCCTTGTTTATGACAGCTGTTTGCTCTACTTATATTAGTATTGCACCCGAAGGATTGGGACTTTCGCAAAATATTTCTTTCTTTGTAGGAGCTATTTGCACGTTATTAGGTGCTGTGTGGTTCATTACATGGAAAAAACGTTTGCTTAAGCATGGATATTTTGATAATATATAATAGAGAATTGCATGAAGAAACTGAATAAATCGACATGGATAGCGATTGCTTTCCTTATTTATGTGACTGCAACAGGTATCTACCTACTGCCTCGAAACAATGAAATTAGTAATAATGAGAAGTTTCTAACTCTTGGTGGGGCATACATTATTGTGCTTGCCCTCTGGCTGATGCTTAGAAAGAAAGAGCAACGCCAGAAACTTCGTCGTGAAGAAGAAAATAATAACAAAAAACCAAACAAATGAAGAAATCAGTATTGATTATTTGCCTGTTGCTTGCCTCCTTAGGTGCACGGGCCCAATTTGAAGAAGGGAAATGGATCATCAACACCTCCATGACAAGTCTGGACTTGTCTTATAGTGATAGCGATAAAAGTCATCTGGGCTTTTTAGCTCAAGGAGGAACTTTTTTGCAAGATAACATCGCTCTTTTAGTGACTTTGGGTGCTGACTGGAGCAATCCTAAAGACACTTATACGCTAGGTGCCGGTGGTCGTTACTATTTTGATCAGACTGGCGTTTACCTGGGTGGCGGACTTAAAATGAAGCGTTGGTATGTTAATGACGAAGGTCATACCAGTGATTATGGGTTAGGTCTGGAAGCCGGATATGCCTATTTTCTATCGAGAACAGTTACAATTGAACCGGCTGTTTATTACGACCTGTCCATGAAGAACGGAGATAATTCTAAGATTGGATTTAAAGTAGGCTTTGGATTTTATTTCTAGGTCTTATTAAAAAGGTATATAGAAAGCGCTGAAGTTCATGAGCTGAATTTTAGCGTTTTTTTTATGATGCAACTAGTTGGACTGCTTGTGATCATAAAAGTATGACTTGTAATCCATTCGTTTTAGGATGTTTGTAGTTTAGGACTTATCTCTTTTATTTACAAATAGCCTTTCTCAAACAGAACTTCCGACTTCAGCGTGTAGAATGTCCGACTTCAGCGTGTTGAAAACGTGCATTCAACACGCTGAAGTCGGACATTCTACAAACCCTTGTCACAAGGCTTGTGGACGGCTTTCTGAAAAACAGACAAAAGAGAACTTAAATAAATATCTCTGTCTTAAACGCAACGACGGCATCGCCTTTGATTTGAATGGTTTTATATGCAGAGAAAAAAAGAGGCTATCTTATTTTGTAGACAGCCTCTTTTATCGTTTTGTAGAATTTATCTAGAGAGCGGAGTTTCTGAGTTTTTATCCATCTTTATACCGGAGTATCCTTCTGATCCCATTTCAGGTATGTCTAGGCCAGAGAGTTCGATCTCTGCGGAAACGCGGTTACCTATTAGCTTATCTATGACTTTGAAGACAATCCATCCGAGAATACCGACATAAATAATGTTGGATAGTACACCGATAACTTCTGCCAAAAACTGACCTGTATCGCCATAGAACAGACCGGTTACCCCGCCTGCTATACCATTCAAGCCTTCTCCATACTTTCCGTCAGCAAACAGGCCTAGAGCCAAGCATCCCCATGCACCGTTAGCACCATGTACAGCAACAGCGCCAACAGGATCGTCTACTTTTAGTTTGTTTTCGACAAATAAAGCCACTTCAATAACTAAAATACCAGAGATAAGGCCTATTAATGCGGCCGACTGAACACTTACAAAGGCGCAAGGTGCAGTGATAGCTACTAATCCGGCCAATAAGCCGTTGCACATCATACTGACATCTGGTTTTTTAGTTTTGACCAACCACATGTATAGAGTAGAAGCTATGGCACCGGTTGCGGAAGCAATCATTGTATTTACGGCGACAACTGCGATGCGTAGGTCACCACCGGCTAGAGTTGAACCGGCATTGAAACCGAACCAGCCAAAAGCTAAAACGAAGCTTCCCATAACTGCATAGGGGAGGTTATGACCAGGAATGGCATTAGCCGATCCATCTTTATTATATTTACCCAAACGAGGGCCAAGCATTTTTGCACCAATAAAGGCCAAAACACCTCCAGTTAGGTGTACAACCGAAGATCCGGCGAAATCTACATGACCGTGACCCAACCCAAAGTTATTACCGAGTTGCGCTAACCAGCCTCCTCCCCATACCCAGTTTCCAAAGATGGGGTAGATAATAGTACCTACAGCTATTCCATACACGAAGAACGAAGCATATTTCCAGCGTTCCGCCATTGATCCGGTTGGTATTGTAGCCGTGGTATCCATAAATACCATTTGAAAAAGGAACATGGCAAAAACGCCGACGTCATAGGTACTGGTTAGAAAAAAGCCTTTGGTACCGAACAATCCGAATGCGTGCCCAAATAAATTGATGGTAAATTCCTGATTCAGTCCATCGTACCCGCCTAAAGTACCAAGTGGACCGACACCTCCAAACATGAATGCAAAGCCGCAAATGAAGAAGCCAATCATACCTAGAGGATAAATCATAAAGTTCATAGCAAAAGTATGAGCACTATTTTTGGCACGGGTAAGGCCGCCTTCTACCATGGCAAAACCGAGCTGCATGAACATTACCAGAAATCCGCAAACAAGTACCCATACCATATTGATAGATACTTTGTTGTGCCCGGTACTATCGGCAACTTCCGATAAAGTTGGCTGACCAGCCGTAGAGGCGGTCACATCGTTTGCGGTTCCTGTTGTATTGCCACTCGGATCTGCGACTTTCTCAGCATATAAAGAAGTTGTTACCGGTACCATCATGATAACCAATAACAGAAACATAATAATTTTTTTCATAATAATTTTATCTTGATGCTATTTGTTTCGGGTGTTTATTCGTCTTCATCTGTATTGTAAAGTGATTTGTCTCCTTGATCATCGTTTCTGATCCGATAAGAATCCAGAAGGTCGCTAACAAAAATCTTGCCGTCACCTATAATTCCGGTTCTTGCGGTTTTACGGATGCACTCAACTGTCTTCTGGAGATTTTTGTCTCGGACTACAATGGTCAACAGTTGCCGTGGAATATAACTGGTGTCATACACTGTTCCACGATAAGAATACTCTCCTTTTTTAATTTCATTGCCAACGCCGGTACAATCCCAGTACGAGAAAAACTCAATCCCGATTTCACGAAGAGCACTCTTGACTTCTTCGAACTTAGAAGTTCGGACAATTGCCTCAATTTTTTTCATAAAATACATTTTAATGTTATTACAATCAATTATAATGCTTCTGGAATAATCAAAAAGATTGTCTAAGGCAGAAGTATATGGCAAACATACTGTAAATTGGTATAATATAGAATAAAAAGAAAGAAAAAATATTCATATGATTTCAAAATGTTTCTATCGATGCTGCAATTGATGCTGTTTTTTAAATACTGTAATCAAAAAGTGGCATTTTGGTTACAAAGACGTGTTTTATACCGATTTCAGAAGTCTATTCATCTGATTATGTGCATGTTTCGTTTTAAAGCTTTTATAGCTAAGTCTATAATGTCATATAACTTTGTTGTCTCGTTTGCTGAATATCTCTCCTTAACTAAACGGCATTGATTTGTATCTTATAAATCTACCGTCTACTATATATACACAAACGAAAGAGCATACTGCACATACTACAAATACAATTCCTGTAGCTTGCAACGGATTTCCGATACCAACTAGTGATGATACAATTCCTCCGAAAGCGAATGAAACAGCTCCTAATAAAGCGGATGCACTTCCTGAAAGTTCTCTACCTTTGTCCATTGCAAGTGTTGTAGATGATGTGAAGCAAAGTCCCAGAGAAAAAAGAATGCTAATCATAAAGCCTTCGTAAGCCCAAAAACTGTAGCCATTAAATAATACGATCGCTTCACATATCGAAAAAATAAGTAGACCGACACTACCTAGCAATGTACCGTTTTTTATTTCTTTGAACTTAGCAGCAAGGGCTGCCGATATTACTACTGCAAGCGCATTTATACCAAAACAGACACTAAATAGAAATGGTGTAAAGCCATAATGCTGCTGCATGATAAACGGTGCTGAAGCAATATTGGCAAAAAGTGCAGCCTGGGCAAACCCAAGCTGCAACATATAACCCATGTAAGGGCGGTTCTTCAATAAAGGTGCGAAGTATGACAGTATATGTGAAAGAGAAGATTGAACACGTCTTTCCAAGGGGAGAGATTCTTTATAATACAAACTTGCAAATAATAACAGTATACCAATAAATAGTAAGATGACAAAGATACTTCCCCAACCGCCAAATTCTACCATTGTTCCTCCTACAACGGGAGCTAGCACAGGGGCTATACCATTTATTGACCCAACAATGGCAAGGATCTTGGCAAGCTCACGTCCATTAAACATATCAGTGGAAATGGAACGGGCGATGACAATACTTCCAGCTGCTCCGATTCCCTGTAATAAACGGAACGAAACAAACATCTGTATATTAACCGAAAATAGGCAAAGTAGTGTCGCCATGATAAATAAAAACAATGTCCATAATAACACCTGTTTCCTACCATATCGGTCGCTAATTGGGCCCAAAAATAATTGTCCTAAAGCCAAGCCAATCATGCAAGACGTCAGGCTAAGCTGCACCAAAGATGTGGTTGTACCAAACCAATTAGCCATGGATGGCAAGGCAGGTAGATACATATCAGTGACAAACGGCCCAAAGGCGGTTAGCAATCCTAAAAGAATTAATAAAAATATCTTATAATGAGTTGTATTTATAATTAAAGTATTCATTCAGACCCTCCTCCTAAGGCGTTATAGAGATTGATGATAGATTGTAGTTGTGTAAACTTGTCGGAAAGGACATTTACTCTGGCGCTTAGTAGCGACTGCTGTGCAGTAAGTAATTCCAGATAAGTGGCATTTCCTGTACGATATAATGCCTTGGATGTTTGTATTGTACGTTCTAATTCTTTACATTGCTTTTGATGACTATCAAGGCTTCTCTGTGCTGATTTTGCCGCATATAATGCATCATTTACTTCCTGTCCGGCATCCAACAAAGTTTGTTTGTAATTGAGTTGCGCTATCTGTTCTTCATCTTTGGATACCCGCAGGTTTGCAATGAGTTTTCCTTTATTAAAAATGGGTTGTGTCAGAGAAGCTATAGTCGACAGTATCCACCCGCCGGGATTGGTTACTGTCTGACCCAGAGAATTTGTCCATTCTGCATTCCCTGTCAATGTCAGATTGGGATAAAAAGCTGATCGTGCTTGGTTAGTTGTGTAATAAGCGTTGGCTAGAGTCATTTCTGCCTGAATTACATCCGGACGCTTGGATAGCAACTTCAAAGGGATACCGATATTGATTATTTTTGGCAGAGTTTGTTTAGCCAGATTACTCCGAATGACTGTATGCGAAGTCATTCCTAAAAGAGTACAAAGTGTGTTTTCTGCCTTGCGTTGCTGCCTTAATAAATCGTTATGTGTAGCTTCCAATTCATACAAGTTGGCACGATCTTGGGTTACGGCATTTTCCGTCTCTTCACCGATTTTAAGCCTTAGCTCCATAGTGCGTACCTGCTCTTTCCATACATTTAGCGTGGCCTGACTAATTTCTATCTGTTCGTCTAGCATCAATAACGAATAGTAATCGTTAGCAATTGTTGCTATTAGTTCTGAACGGACGGCTTGCTGGTATGCTTTTTGTTCTAATAAACTGGCTTGTGTGCTTTTTTTCGCATTGCGTAAGCTGCCGAAAAGGTCAATCTCCCAGCTTGCTTGTGCGGGCAGTTCGTAAGTCTTTACCGTTTTGCTGCCGTCAGTACTGGTTAATGTGCCTTGCGGTGAAAGTGTTACAGAAGGTAAAAACGATAGTTTCGCTGCTTTTAGCTGCGCTTTCGCTTCATTTACTTGTAGTAAAGCTACCAGCATGTCTGTATTATTTTCTAATCCGCAACTTATCAGGTTTTGCAATAATGTATCACGGAACATCTCTTGCCATGGAATATCTCCTAATGTTAGTGAGTCTTCTATTATTATATCTTCAGAAGCTCTGTAAAGACTGTCTGTCGGCAAATTTTCAGGGCGTCGATAGTTGCGATAAATGTTGCAGCTACTTAACAATGCGCCACACATTATTATATATATTGTCTTTCTCATAATTATTTTTTTTGTTTTCGTTTACCCATTACCCGTTCCTCTATATATTGGAATACAATGAAGAAAGTTGGCGTTACAAATAGCAAAGCAATTGTTCCAATAATCAGACCGCCTACGGTACCTACACCCAAAGATTGGTTGCCGTTCGCACCTACTCCAGAGGCAAACATCAGTGGAAGCATACCGAAAATCATGGTAAGTGCTGTCATTAATATGGGACGGAGACGGACGGAAGCGGCACTCATGGCGGCTTGTGCCAATGACATACCTGCCTGACGGCGTTCTGTTGCATATTCCGTCATCAAAATAGCTGTTTTCGAAAGCAATCCTATCAACATAATGAGTCCAGTTTGTAGATAGATATTGTTTTCAATTCCCCACATATGAGCAAACAGGAAACTACCCATTAGCCCAAAGGGTACGGACAGAATTACGGCCATCGGGATAAATATACTTTCATAGAGCGCACAAAGTATCAGATAGATAAACAGAATACATATGCCGTAGATGATGACCGTGTCATGTGAGTTTGCCATTTGTTTCTCTTCACGTGTCATACCGGAAAATTCATATCCATAGCCTGTGGGAAGAGTTTGTGCAGCTACTTCAGTTACGGCATTGATAACATCTCCAGAGCTGAAACCATTGGCTGGCATCCCCTGTACATTGATGGAAGAGAACATGTTGAATCTCGTTAAAGATTCCGCACCATACGTTTTAGTTAGTTTTACAAATTGGCTGACCGGTGTCATTCCTCCGGTTGTCTTTATAAAAATATTATCCAGCGACTGTATACTCTTGCGACTATCTGAAGGTGCCTGAATAATAACACGGTAGAGTTTTGTGAAACGGTTGAAATTGGAGGCATAAATACTGCCGAAATACCCTGATAGTACATCGAGGACTTCTTCTGTTGTGGTACCTGCACGTTGGCATTGTGCTTCATCTATATCTATACGATATTGCGGGAAGTTGGCACTGAACGAGGTATAGGCCATTTGTATTTCAGGATGTTTGTTCAACTCCACAATGAATTTATCTGCTACTTTGCTTAATGCATTGATACCTTTTCCTCCACGGTCCTGAATGTAAAGCTCAAAGCTGTTGCCTGTACCGTAACCTGAAATCATTGGTGGAGAGAATACAAAGATATTGGCATTCTTTATGTTTGCTGTACGACGGTAAATTTCTTCAGAAATGGCATCTACACTATTTTCTTTTCCCGGGCGTTCGTCCCAATGCTTCAGCTTAATAATGAACATACCATGAGAAGAACCACTACCCGAACCCATCCCGAATCCGGCTATTTTATTGAAGTTATCTACTTGTGGAATTTCTTTCAGTTCCTTTTCTACTTTATCCATGATACTTGCAGTCTCGGCCAACGTGCTTCCAGTCGGTGCGTCAAGACTGATAAAGATAGAACCTGTATCTTCCGAAGGGACCAAGCCTGTCTTTGTTGTATACATCAGATAACAAAGTAGTAGGGTCGCTAGCCCAAGTGAACTCCATGCCAACCATTTGTGTTTGATAAAGAATTTGGCTCCTATTTTGTACTTCATCACAATACGCTTGAATGCTGAGTCAAAAGCCATACGGAAACGGGTTGAGAATTCAGGTTTTTTTCCGTCCACCAGGATTTCATTTGGACGTAGTATCAAAGCGCATAAAGCGGGAGAAAGAGTCAGTGCATTAATGGCAGAAATACCTACTGCTACCGCCATTGTAATGCCAAATTGTGCATAGAATATTCCGGAGGTACCACCCATGAAAGAAACAGGCACAAACACGGCCATAAAGACCAAGGTAGAAGTGACAATGGCCGAAGCAATGCCTTGCATGGCATCAACAGAGGCCTTATAAGATGAACGATATCCCTCGTCAAAGCGCGTCTGAACAGCCTCGACCACGATGATGGCGTCATCTACAACGGTACCGATGGCCAGGACCAATGCAAAAAGTGTCAGCAGGTTGATACTGAATCCCGCGATGTATAGGGCAGCAAACGTGCCGATGAGTGATACAAAGACACTAATAGTCGGAATTAACGTGGAACGCGGGTTCTGAAGGAATATATATACCACCAGAATTACTAGTACAATGGCTTCCAGTAATGTCTTTATTACTTTGTCTATTGAGGCGTCTAGGAAGCTCTTGGTACTCATCAGTTCCACTATTTTCATGTCTTCCGGAAGTGTTTCTTTCAATTCTTCCAGATATTTGTCTATGTTAGTAATAATTTCGTTAGCATTCGTTCCTGCTGTCTGATTAATCATACAAGTACTGCCCGGAGCACCGTTTACCGTACCGGTATAAGAATAGCTTTGTGCTCCTAGTTCTACAGTAGCAATGTCTTTTAGTTTCAGTACACGGCCGTCGTCATAAGCCTTGATCACAATTTCTTCAAACTCCTGTTCCGTCTCTAATCGTCCGCGATACTTTAGCGTGTATTGATATACATTTTTGGAGTCTTCGCCAATAGAACCGGTAGATGCTTCGATATTTTGACTGGAAAGTGCCGATTCCACATCACTGGGCTCAAGTTCATATTGTGCCATTACATCTGGCTTCAGCCAAATGCGCATGGCATAGGTCCCCCCCATTACATTTACTTCGCCAACTCCAGAGATACGTTGTATCTGAGGTTTTACGTTAATGGTCAGATAGTTGGTCAGAAATGTGTCGTCATATGTTCCGTTCGGACTGTAAAGGCCGAATATCTTCAACATACTGTTCTGGCGCTTCATGGTAGTTACACCCACTTCTGTCACTTCTGCCGGTAATAAGGAAGTAGCTGTTGATACTTTATTCTGCACATTGACGGCTGCCATATCTGGATCACTGCCTTGCTTAAAGTATACTGTGATCTCGGCACTACCAGTATTGCTGGCCGTTGATGTCATGTATGTCATGTTTTCAACACCGTTGATAGCTTCTTCTAATGGTACAATTACACTTTTCTGTACGGCTTCAGCATTGGCTCCGCTGTAAGTTGTAGAAACACGGATAGTAGGTGGGGCAATGTCCGGATATTGTTCCACGGACAAGGTATATAACCCAATTAATCCAGCTACCAGGATCACGATCGAAATAACCATTGAGAGGATCGGACGGTCTATAAATCTTTGTAATCTCATAATTATTTCTCCTTTTTTTCTTTAGTGTTGGATACAATTGTACCATCCTTTAACAAGTCTGCTCCTTCGGAAACAATCACATCTTTTTCCTGTAACCCTTCTTTTACGATATATTCCGTCCCGTTATTGATTTCAAAGACTTTTATAGGAGTGGATACTGCTTTGCCATTTACCACTTTATAGGTGAATATTCTGTTTTGAATTTCATAAGTAGCTCCTTGAGGAATTACAATACATTGCTGATGATTATAGGGAATAATAACATTGGCTTGCCCGCCACTCATCAGGCGCTTGTCTTTGTTATTGAATACAGCACGCATGCTTACCGTTCCCGTTGTTTTATCTATAATGCCACTGATGACATCTACTTTACCTTTCTGTTCATAGGTTGAACCATCATTCAGTTCCAGCGAAACTTCAGGGAAAGACTGTAAAGCTTTATCCAAAGAGCCGTATTGTGCTGTGAGAGAAAGCACCTGCTTCTCTGTTAAAGAGAAATAGACATACATGTCAGAATTGTCTGAAACACTAATAAGAGGGTCGGTCATAGACGAACTTACTAAGGCACCGATTCGATAGGAACTCATGCCTGCATATCCATCTACAGGGCTTTTCACTTCTGTATAAGAAAGGTTATTTTCAGCATCTGTCACTTCAGCTTGCGTTTGTATTAAAGTAGCCTTTGCACTTTTATAGTCATTCTGTGCTGTGTGTAACTCGAAGTCGGAGATCACTTTGTCTTTGAATAAAGATTGTTTGCCTTTCAATGTTTGCTTTGCAATTGCTTCATTGGCTTCTGCTGTTGCTACAGCTGCTTTTGCTTTTAGCAAGGCAACTTTATAAGGAACTTGGTCTATAATGAATAATACTTGTCCTTTATGGACGTGCGCTCCTTCTCTCACACAGACTTGTGTAATTGCGCCTGAGACCTGTGGACGTATTTCTACGTCCTGCTTTCCTTCTATTACTGCGGAGTATTTGACATAAAGTTGTCTGTTTTCTGCTTTCAATGTCATAAGAGGATAACTTCCTCTGTCACTTTGCTGCTTTGTGCTCTGCTGACAACCAGACAGTAGAGATATACAGCATAAACCTAATACAAAAAGACTTCTTACCTTCATTTTAGTTTAATTTGTTATTTTCTGATGCAAAAGTATGGATTGTAATTATAGGCTTACTTAGATAAATAGCCCAAGAATTTGTCCAAATTGCTCATTGTTGGGGTTTGTTAGTAATTTATATACTTATTTAGTGCATGGTTTTGTCTATTTAATACATTGTTCTTTATTTTTGTATCAGACTAATAGCTCAATAAAATTGAAATGACACAAAAAGAATTATCATTACTTTTTTCACCTAACTGCCATATGGATGGACAAATTTTGTTGATACCACCTGCTGAATTCTGTAGATTAAAAGGAAAGATTATAGACGGAAGCCGTATGTTTATGTTTGTATGTAACGGCAATTTGGATTTGGAACTTAATGGGCGGCAATACGAGATGAATGAATATTCTTTTTTTGATATCATGGAGATGACCACAGCCCGGGTAAATAAATCTAGCTTGGATTTGCGCGCATGGTGTCTGTTTGTCACCTTTAATTTTGCGAGTGAATCTTTGAAAAGTTTGCGTCCTGGACCTTTGAATATTCTGTTGGAGCAACAGAATATTCCTATATGGAAATTTTCTAAGAAAGAGAGCGATCTACTCGAAGGACAATTACTTTTGCTAAAAGATACTCTTGGCAATATGACGCATTATTACCGGCAGGAGCTTGTGGAACTTTATTTTAGAAGCTTCAGTTTGGAACTTGGCAATATTATGTTCACTTATGAAGAGGATGCGGATGTAAGCTCTTCATGTGTCGGTAAGAGGGATTTTATTACACTGAATTTCATGAAGCTTGTTTTTAAAAATTTTGCAGTGGAGCATAAGATTAAATTTTATGCTGATGCATTGTGTATCTCCTCAAAACACTTAACTCGTGTCATCAAAGAAATGACAGGAAAAACGCCATATACCATCATTAGTGATGAGATTGTTCATCAAGCTATGAACATGCTTGAAGATGATAAAATTTCCGTAGGGCGGATTGCGGAGGAACTTCGTTTTTCAGACCAAGCGGCATTCTGTAAATTCTTTAAGAAAAAGATGAATGTCTCTCCAATAGTTTACAGAAACAAAGGTAATAAAGGTCGCTCTAGTTAAGACCTTAAATCCGCAAGTTTTTGCCTGCGAATTTAAAATAATATGTAAATAACGGCTTTATTCTGTTTATGGCCAATACTAAACCAATAATTCCGCTTATCAGTATCATGATTTCAATTTGAAAGTGTACTTTTGCCAACTGTAATAAAATGATTGTTTGCATGAGTATATTGAGAAATTATGCGTTTACTATCTGTCTGATTGTTGGAATTCTGATAGGAGGGATGTGTGGACTTGTTTTCGGTGAAGGAGCGGCTATTGTTAAGCCAATAGGAGATCTGTTTCTCAACCTGATGTTTGTGTTGATTGTACCATTGGTCTTCCTAAGTGTCTCGTCTGCTATTTATAATATGAAGCAGATGAACAGGGTAGGCAAGGTGATCACAAATATGGTTTTTGTGTTTCTCGGATCAGCTATCGTTGTAGCTATTACAGCTTATGGACTTACGTTCTTTTATAATCCGCTCGAGGGAATAGATAAAGCGGCGTTGATGGCCAACTTGCCGGAACAAGCTGAAACGATACAGTTATCATCCGGAGAATTGTTTGTGAAAACCTTTTCTGTGCCCGATTTTCTGCAACTGTTTACAAAATCCAACTTGCTGCCACTTATACTGTTTTCGGTCTTTTTCGGATTAGCTACTGCTTTTTCGGGAGAGCAGGGCAAGGTTGTAGCAGGTTTTCTCAACTCAGGCACGACGGTTGTGTTACGCATGATGCGTATTATTATGTATGCCGCACCTATTGGTTTAGGATGTTATTTCGCTGATACGGTTGGTCGGGTAGGCGGACAAATTCTGAATGGTTATCTTAATGCGTTTGTCTTGTATTTAGTGCTTACCGTGATTTGTTATGTGGGACTTAACTCTCTCTACGTATGGATGGCGGGAGGCACTAAGGCACTTTCGGCTTTCTGGAGAAATATCATAACTCCTTCGCTTACAGCCATTGCCACCTCATCCAGTGCGGCTTGTATCCCTATTAATATTGAAGCTTCTAAAAGGATGGGAGTTCCGGCTAGTATTGCAGAAACTGTTATTCCGTTGGGCACTAATATGCACAAGGACGGTTCTGTGATGGGTGGAATTATTAAGATTGTATTCTTACTCACTATCTTTGGGCAAGATACGGGTTTATCTGGCAATGTGGCTTATATTATCGGGGTAGCCGTGCTCGTAGGAGCTGTGATGGGAGCCATCCCCAGTGGAGGTATGACGGGCGAGTTGCTTATTTGCTCGGTATTTGGCTTCTCACCTCAACTGGCGGCAACGTTGATGGTGATTAGTACGATCATTGATGTGCCTGCTACGTTGCTCAACTCCACAGGAAATGTCGTTAGTTCCATATTGGTAACACGATTGACCGAAGGAAAAAAGTGGGTGGATGGTATTTGTATATCAAAAGAGGATTAGGGTTGTGTGTAGATAATTTTGGAGGTATTAGCTAACTTCTTGTATATGAAAAAAATAATATTTATTATTAGTTGTCTTGTCTGCTTTGTTTTTGTTGGAAATGTAAGAGCTCAAGCATTGACTGCTGTGGACTTAAATAAGCGTGAATTGCTTCGCAAGGCGCAGGAGATTCACGAACGTAACTTGTCAGTAGATACACATTGTGATACTCCGCTTGAATTTAGCCGTGCCGGTTTCAGCATTGGTAATAGGGAAAGTAACCAGGTGAATATTCCTAAAATGGAAGAAGGAAAGTTGGATGCTGTGTTTTTTGCTGCGTATATTGGGCAGGGGCCACGTGATGATGCATCTTTGCTAAAGGCGGTGGAGCGGGTGAATTTTCTGATAGATGGGATTTACAGTCAGGTGAAGCAGAATAGTGATGTTTGTGGCATCGCTTATACCGTTTCCGATTTGCAACGACTCAAGAGTGAGAAGAAGAAAGCAATCTTTATAGGTATCGAGAATGGTTATGGAATAGGTAAAGATCTCAGTTTATTGGCTAAGTATAAGGCCAGAGGGGTGAATTATATGACGCTTTGCCATATGCAGAACAATGATATTTGTGATACTTCTAATCGTAAGGTGGAGAAGGAGTGGGGAGGACTTAGTCCTTTTGGTCGTAAAGTGGTGAAGAAGATGAATCGTTTAGGAATGATTATTGATGTCTCTCATGTGAGTGAAGATACTTTTTGGGAGGTGATAAAATTGTCTAAACAACCGGTTGTGGCGTCGCATTCCGCTACCAGAGCATTGTGTGATCATGACCGTAATCTTACTGACTTGCAACTGAAGGCTCTCGCCCGTAATGGAGGGGTGATACAAATTTGTCCGGTAGATAATTATATAAAATTAGACTATAAAACTGCTAACCTGGAAGATTTCCTTAATCACATTGATCATGCGGTGAAAGTGGCTGGTATCGATCATGTAGGAATAGGATGCGACTTTGATGGTGGTGGCGGAGTACCGGGCATCAATGGTGCCAATGATATGATCAATGTAACAATGGGTTTGATTGAAAGAGGCTACTCTGAGGAGGATATTGCTAAAATAATAGGTGGAAATTTCTTTCGGGTATTGTCTCAAGTTCAGAAGTCTAAGTGAGAAGATAAAAAGGCATTCCCTATCTCTCTTTATTATAAAGAATGCCTTTTCTTAAGTTGATCTGAAATTGTCTTTTGCTAATACTATTTTATATGGTTTCTTAATATTAGTTTCTCTTTCAGAAATTGTCCGGTATAACTATCAGCGCAAGCGGCTACTTCCTCGGGTGTTCCGCAAACAACTAAATTGCCACCTTTGTCGCCACCTTCCGGTCCAAGATCTATCACATGATCGGCACACTTAATCACATCCATGTTATGCTCTATAATCAGGATGGTATGCCCACGGCGGATTAATGCGTCGAAGGCTTCGAGTAACTTACGTATGTCGTGAAAGTGCAGTCCGGTAGTCGGCTCATCGAAGATAAATAGCGTAGGATCTGCCTTTTCCTGACTTAGATAGAAGGCTAGTTTCACACGCTGGTTCTCACCTCCGGAGAGTGTGGATGATGATTGTCCCAATTTCACATAACCCAGTCCAACTTCTTGTAAAGGAGCTAGTTTTTTTATAATTTTCTTTTGTCCGTGTTTGGTAAAGAACTCAATAGCCTCGTTCACAGTCATTTGGAGCACGTCGTAAATGTTAGCATCGTGAAATTTCACCTCCAGCGTATCGGCCTTGAAGCGCTTGCCATGGCAAGATTCACATTCTAATATCAGGTCGGCCATGAACTGCATCTCCACTGTAATGGTACCGTCGCCTTTACACTCTTCGCAACGCCCGCCTTCACTATTGAAGCTAAAGTGCCCTGCGGTATATCCCATTTGTTTGGCCAAAGGCTGATCGGCCCATAGCTTACGTATCTCGTCGTATGCCTTAATATAGGTCACCGGATTGCTACGTGATGATTTTCCGATAGGATTCTGGTCTACAAACTCGATGTTTCTTAGGTTTTTCAAATCCCCTCCGATGCTTGCAAACTCTCCCGGGCGATCGCTACATTCATCTAACTCGCGTTTGAGTGCGCGGTAAAAGATGTCTCTGATCAGTGTACTCTTTCCTGAGCCCGAAACTCCGGTAACGACTGTCATCACGTTGAGCGGGAAGCGAACGTTAATTCCTTTCAGGTTGTTTTCGCGAGCTCCTGTTATTTCTATGTAATTGTTCCACGGACGGCGATGTAGTGGAAGGGGAATTTCTTCTTCTCCCAGCAAGTAGCGGACAGTGTAGCTATTTGTTCCTTTCTGCAAGTCGTTCATGTCACCTTCATAAACAACCTCTCCGCCTAACCGACCCGCATTGGGCCCTATGTCAATAATGTAATCGGCTGCCCGAATGATCTCTTCGTCATGCTCCACCACTACCACTGTGTTGCCCAGAGATTGCAGTTGACGGAGTACATGTATCAGCTTGTCGGTGTCGCGACTATGCAGACCAATACTTGGTTCGTCGAGGATATATAGACTACCTACCAGACTGCTTCCCAAAGAAGTAGCCAGATTGATACGTTGACTTTCACCTCCCGAAAGAGAGTTAGATAAGCGATTCAGTGTGAGATAACCTAGTCCTACATTGATGAGGAAACTGATGCGGCTATTTATCTCTGTGAGAATGCGGCGAGATACGTTGGTGTCGTGCGTATTTAGCTTCAACGAATCGAAAAAGGCTTTTAACTCCGTCATAGGAAGATCAACCAGTTCGCTGATACTTTTCCCATCCACATGTACGTAACCGGCTTCGGGCTTCAATCTCGTGCCGTGGCATTTAGGACAAATGGTTTTGCCTCGATAACGAGCCAACACTACTCTGTATTGTATTTTGTATT